>NZ_UGSP01000001.1:342500-612500 GCF_900454535.1 Avibacterium avium | reverse complement strand
TTGATGACAGCTCCACCACAATAACGTACCAAAAGAAAAGCTGGCAATAAAGGCTTGCATAAAGGCTTTTCCGCCACCATCGCCATAAATCAATGCGACAAAAGCTGGCACGAGCATTGTGGCTGAAAAGCACATCACCAAAATGCCGATAATTCGAAAAATAGATAATATATGCACAATGTTCTCTCTTATTTTATTGCGATGATAGCCAACTGCCCTGCTGAACGCTCGGTTAATTCTCGTTCAAACACAGTGCGTTTATCAGGACGAATTGCCAACACAAAATGCACTTTTTCTTCAAAATCTTGCGATTCAATCAATATATCTTGCTGTTCGCACAAATGTTTTAGCCAGTTAATTTGGTCATAATCACAAGTTAAACGAAAATTTTCTCGCTCCACTTTCATTGTGGTTTCGAGCAATTTTAACGCCTGTTGCACGCCGTTGCCATAAGCGCGCACTAAACCGCCCGTACCGAGCAAAATTCCGCCATAATAGCGCACCACAACAGCACTGATTTCGCCAATCTGGCTACCCAACAAAGCATTCAGCATTGGTTTGCCAGCTGTACCTGCGGGTTCGCCGTCATCAGAAAAGCCTAAGGATTGAGAATCCGAAGGCTTGCCCGCCACCGCTGCCCAACAATGATGGCGCGCATTCGGGTGCTGGGTACGAATTTCCTGCCAAAAGGCTTTCGCTTGTTCTAAACCTTCTGTATGTTTTAGATAAGTGATAAAACGGCTTTTCTTAATTTCTTCTTCAAAAACCACCGCACTTTGCGGGATTAAATATTCCATAACCCAGACTAACTTTGACCGATATTTAATTGAACGGTATTATACGCACAAAATCACTTCAACGAAAAATAAACAATGAACGAAATTCACATTCACCAACAGTTAGACACCCAAGGGCTGCGTTGCCCTGAACCCGTAATGCTAGTGCGCAAACAAATTCGCCATATGCAAGAGGGCGAAGTGTTACTCATTCTTGCCGATGATCCTGCCACCACAAGAGATATTCCGAGCTTTTGTCAATTTATGGATCATCGCTTACTTAAAAGCGAAACAGAAAGCACACCGTTTAAATATTGGGTGCAAAAGGGGCAGTAAAAAGCAAAATAAAAAGGTGCGTTAAACGCACCTTTGTTTTATCAGAACAATTATAGATAGAATTTATCTACAAAGTTTAATTTGTCGTCAAGTTTTAACACTAACGGCTGACCTGTTGGGATTTCAAAATCCATAATATCTTCATCAGAAATGCCGATAATGTGTTTTGCCAACGCACGTAATGAGTTACCGTGCGCAGTTACTAATACACGTTTACCAGATAATAATGCTGGGGCAATTTGATCTTCCCAGAATGGTAATACACGCTCTAAGGTAACTTTTAAGTTTTCGCCATCTGGAATCACATCTGGTGGTAAGTTGGCATAGCGGCGATCGTTGTGCGCTGAATTTGGATCATTTGGATCTAATAATGGTGGTAAGGTGTCGTAAGAACGGCGCCAAATATGCACTTGCTCATCACCATATTTTTCTGCTGTAGCTTTTTTGTCTAAGCCTTGTAATTCACCGTAATGACGCTCATTTAAACGCCAGCTTTTCACTTGTGGAATCCAAAGTTGGTTCGATTCTTCTAACACGATGTTACAGGTTTTAATTGCACGAGTTAATACAGAAGTAAAGGCAATATCAAACTCATAGCCCGCATCTAATAATTTTTTACCCGCTGCTTTGGCTTCTTCTACGCCACGCTCGGTTAAATTCACATCGCGCCAACCAGTAAATAAATTTTTCGCATTCCACTCACTAAAACCGTGACGGATAAACACTAATTCCATAGAAAATCTCCTAATGTTAATGAAAAAATACTGGGCATTTTATAGCAAAAATTTCAATCTTTTAAAAGGAAAAAGCGTTACTTTCCTGATCTTTCGCAAGGATTTGCTAGGTTATAATTTTTCCCTAAGCGAGGATTTTCAGATTTGTGCAAAAATTTTCCGCCGAACATTTAGCGCCTTGCGCAAATAATGGTATAGTTATGCACATTTTTAGCCGCCAGTTTTAGTTTCTAATTTTATTAATGAGAGAAAAAACGTTGAAAAAAATCACCGCACTTTTCTTTTTTGCCTGCACACTGCCTTTCGCCGTGCAAGGCGCGGATCTGTCTGCGATCCAAAAACAGATCAAACAGCAAGAACAGAAAATTGCTGAACAAAAGCGTGAACAAAATAAATTGCAATCCACCCTAAAAAATCAAGAATTGCAAATTAACGGCGTGGTCGGCCAACTGCGCAAAACAGAATCTGACCTAAAAGCAATTCGCAAAATGATGGCTGATACAGATAAACAAATCAAACACTTAGAAAGACAAGAAAAAAATCAGAAAGAAAAACTGGCTAAACAGATCGATGCAATGTACCGCTCGGGGATTAATCCTTCAATGTTGGAGAAACTGTTTTCCGAAGATGCCAAAAAAGCGGAGCGAATGAAGGCTTATTATGATCATATGAACCAAGCTCGCCTTGCATTAATTGAAGATCTGAAACAAACGCAAGCACAGCTCAAGAAAGAAAAAGCCAATATTCAAGATCAGCAAAAAGAGCAACAAAATCAGCTCAATGAGCAAAAAAAGCAACAGCAAAGTTTGCAAAAAGTACAGCGCGAACGCCAATCCACGCTCAATCAGCTGAATAAAAGTTTAGCCAAAGATCAGAATAAATTAGACAGCTTGAAAGCGAACGAAAATGCCTTACGCCAACAAATCCAGCGCGCGGAACAGCAGGCTCGGGAACAAGAAAAACGTGAACGTGAAGCCTTAGCACAGAAAAAACGCCAAGAGGAACAAAAAAGCCAAAAACCTTACACACCAACGGCGCAAGAAAAACAGCTTATGGCAAGCAGTTCAGGGCTGGGCAAACCACAAAGACAATATCAATATCCCGTGTCAGGAAAAATTCTTAACCGTTTTGGTTCAACGCAAATGGGCGAGCTTAAATGGAAAGGGATCGTGATTGGTGCCAATGCAGGAGCGTCTGTACGCGCGATTGCCGATGGACGTGTGATTTTGGCAAGCTGGCTGCAAGGTTATGGGCTAATGGTGATCATCAAACACGGTGAAAATGATCTGAGCTTATACGGCTATAACCGCGCCGTGTCAGTCAGAGAAGGACAACTGGTGAAAGCAGGGCAGAAAATTGCCGAAGTGGGATCATCTGGCGGACAATCACGCTCAGGCTTGTATTTTGAAATTCGCCGCAAAGGCGTCGCGGTCAATCCAACAGGTTGGTTGCGATAATGAAAAACTCTAATCAACAACAACGCGTGAAAAAACAATTCATAAAGAAACCAAGTGCGGTCAAAAATTTGTTTATTTTTTCCACCGCACTTTGCTTGAGCCTACTCCCCACAATTGCGTTCAGCCAATCGCGTCTTGCCATTGTGATTGATGATGTGGGCTATCGTCCGAAAGAAGATGCCGCCATTTATGCAATGCCAAAAGAAATCTCGGTGGCAATTATTCCTTCAGCACCTTACGCCAAACAGCGTAATGATCAGGCAAAACAGCAAAATCGTGATGTTCTTATTCATCTGCCAATGCAGCCTATGGGAAGCCATAAAATTGAAGCTGGCGGGCTAAGCCTTGGAATGTCGCAACAAACTGTGCGAGAAAAAGTGCAAAATGCGAAGAAAACCGTTTCTGCCGCCATTGGCTTAAACAACCATATGGGCAGTGCGGCAACGGCGGATCAAGATTTAATGACGAAGTTAATGATCGCATTGCAAGAACAGCATTTGTTTTTCTTAGATAGCCGAACCATTGGTCGCTCAGTGGCAAGTAAAACCGCAAAGCAACAAGGCGTAAAAGCGCTAGATCGCCATATTTTCTTAGATGATAGCGATGCGTTCGCCGATGTTCAACGCCAATTTCAACAAGCCATTGCCTATGCACGCAAACACGGCACTGCGATTGTTATTGGCCACCCACGCAAAAACACCGTTGCTGTGTTACAAAATGGTTTACGCACTCTGCCGAAAGACATTCAATTGGTTAATATGGGCAGCTTATGGCGTGGTGAAAAAGTGGTGCCTATCAAGCCGTTTATTATGCTATTTAACACTACCCCAGCGCCAACTTCCGTTGCGCCTTTTCAAGATGTGCCGTTATTGCGGGGCATTCCACGTTAGACAATTATCAAACAAAAAAAAACCTTGGGCCAAAACCCAAGGTTTTTATCAACATAAAGTGCGGTGGAAAATTATAAAATTTCTTTCGCTTTAGCCACCACGTTTTCCACGGTGAAGCCAAATAGTTTGAATAATTCACCTGCTGGGGCAGATTCACCAAAGGTGTTCATTCCCACAATGCGTCGGCCGAAGCCAACGTATTTGTACCAGAACTCGCTAATGCCCGCTTCAACTGCAACACGTTTGGTGACGCTGCTTGGCAATACGCTTTCGCGATAGGCTTCATCTTGTTTGTCAAACACGTTAGTAGAAGGCATTGATACCACACGGATTTTTTTACCTTCTTGACGAAGTTGCTCCGCCGCTTTCACCACTAATTCTACTTCCGAACCTGTCGCAATGAAGATTAAATCTGGCGTGCCTTCGCTATCAGTCAAGATATAACCACCGCGCGCCACATCAGCTAATTGTGCAGGGGTTCTGTCCATTTGAGTAAGATTTTGGCGACTGAAAATCATCGCACTCGGGCCATCTTTGCGCTCAACCGCTGTTTTCCACGCAACTGCCGATTCCACTTGGTCACACGGACGCCAGGTTTCTAAATTTGGAATTAAACGTAATGACGCTGTTTGCTCCACAGGTTGGTGTGTCGGGCCGTCTTCCCCTAAGCCAATAGAATCGTGGGTGTACACGAAAAGCACGCGTTGTTTCATTAACGCCGCCATTCTCACGGCATTATGGGCATATTCCATAAACATTAAGAAGGTTGCGCCATAAGGAATGAAACCGCCGTGTAAGGCAATCCCGTTCATAATGGCTGACATTCCAAACTCACGCACGCCGTAGTTAATGTAGTTTCCATCTTGATTTTCTGTGGCACGAATAGGGCGAGAGCCTGACCATAAGGTTAAGTTTGAACCTGCTAAATCTGCCGAACCACCTAAAAACTCTGGCAATAATGGCGCATAGGCTTCAATGGCATTTTGTGAGGCTTTACGGCTTGCAATGCTCGCTGGGTTGGCTTGTAATTTTTCAACAAATGCTTGGCTTTCTGCCGCCCAGTTTGCGGGTAATTCACCACTTAAACGGCGTGCAAGCTCTGCGCTTAATTCTGGATAAGCTTGGCTATATGCTGTCCATTTTTCATTCCACACCGCTTCTGCTTGTTTGCCTTTCTCTTTTGCGTCCCATTGGCTATAAATGTCCGCTGGAATTTCAAATGGTGCATAGTTCCAACCGAGATTTTGGCGGGTTAATGCGATTTCTTCATCGCCTAATGGCGCACCGTGACTATCGTGCGAGCCTGCTTTATTTGGCGAGCCATAGCCGATAGTAGTTTTACAGATAATCAAGGTTGGACGCTCTTTTTCTGCTTGTGCTTGTTTAATAGCTTCTGCAATAGCTTCAGGATTATGCCCGTCAATTTGCCCGATCACTTGCCAGTTATAGGCTTCAAAACGCTCTTTGGTGTTATCGGTGAACCAGCCGTCCACTTCGCCATCAATAGAAATATTGTTGTCATCATAGAAGGCGATTAATTTGCCTAAGCCCAACGTTCCTGCTAATGAGCAAGCTTCGTGGGAAATTCCTTCCATTAAACAGCCATCACCTAAAAAAGCGTAAGTGTAGTGGTCGATAACCTCGTGGCCTGGGCGATTAAATTGTGCCGCGAGAGTTTTCTCCGCAATCGCCATACCTACTGCGTTGGTGATCCCTTGACCCAATGGCCCCGTGGTGGTTTCAACACCTGGTGCATAGCCATATTCAGGGTGGCCTGGGGTTTTAGAATGTAATTGGCGGAATTGTTTTAAATCTTCGATGGATAAATCATAGCCTGTTAAATGTAAAAGGCTGTAAATCAACATTGAACCATGGCCATTTGATAACACGAATCTATCGCGGTTTGCCCATTTTGGATTGGTTGGATTATGCACTAAAAACTCACGCCACAACACTTCCGCAATGTCCGCCATTCCCATTGGTGCACCAGGGTGGCCTGACTTGGCTTTTTGCACCGCGTCCATACTTAAAAAACGAATAGCATTCGCTAACTCTTTTCGATTCGACATTTTTGTTCTCCTAATTATCAAATGTAAAACTGAACTCTGGCTATTCTACCCGATTTATTATGAAAAAATAGCAATTAATTTGATTAGTTTTTATGGCTATAACCGCTTAAATTATTGTCTAATCAAAAAAATGGGTAAATAATAAAACGCTCTTTTGAGCGTTTTATTATTTTTATTTAATGGACTATGCCCAACCTAACGCTTTCTTAATGCCTTCGCCATAGGCTGGATCGCACTTGGTGCAGTTGTCGATATGACGTTGCTTGATGAAATCAGGGGCATCGCCCAAGGCGCGTGCGGTGTTTTCAAAAAGCACTTGCTTTTGTTCTTCAGTCATTAGCTGGAACAACGCGCGAGGTTGGCTGAAGTAATCTGCATCATCTTCGCGATAATCCCAGAAATCCGCATCACCAGTGATTTTCAATGGTGGTTCTTTGTATTGCGGCTGCTCTTGCCATTGGCTGAAGCTATTTGGCTCATAATGCGGCAGGCTACCATAGTTTGCGTCCACTCGCCCTTGACCATCGCGGTGGTTACTGTGTACAGGGCAACGCGCACGGTTTACAGGGATTTGCTGATAATTCACGCCTAAACGATAACGCTGTGCGTCCGCATAGTTGAACAAGCGCGCTTGTAGCATACGGTCTGGTGATACGCTAATTCCCGGCACTAAATTACTTGGTGCAAATGCAGATTGTTCTACATCTAAGAAGAAGTTTTCTGGATTGCGATTGAGTTCAAATTCACCCACCTCAATTAATGGATAATCTTTTTTCGGCCATACTTTGGTGAGATCGAACGGGTGATAAGGCACTTTTTCCGCGTCTTTTTCTGGCATAATTTGCACAAACATCGTCCATTTCGGGAAATCACCACGTTCAATGGCTTCATATAAATCACGTTGGTGGCTTTCGCGATCTTTACCGATAATCGCTTCAGCTTCAGCATCAGTAAGATTTTTAATGCCTTGCTGTGTGCGGAAGTGGAATTTCACCCAAAAACGCTCATTTTCTGCATTAATAAAGCTATAAGTGTGCGATCCATAGCCGTGCATATGGCGATAACTTGCCGGGATACCGCGATCGCTCATCACGATGGTTACTTGATGGAGTGCTTCTGGTAACAATGTCCAGAAATCCCAGTTATAGGTCGCTGAACGCATATTGGTGCGTGGATCACGTTTTACCGCTTTATTAAGATCAGGGAACTTACGCGGATCACGCAAGAAGAACACAGGCGTGTTGTTGCCCACCATATCCCAGTTACCTTCCTCGGTATAAAATTTCAGTGCAAAACCGCGAATATCACGCTCTGCATCTGCCGCCCCACGCTCACCGGCTACTGTGGTAAAACGCGCGAACATTTCCGTTTTCTTACCGATTTCACTAAAAATCTTCGCTCGGGTATATTTGGTAATATCGTGAGTAACGGTGAATGTTCCGAATGCACCAGAACCTTTCGCGTGCATACGGCGTTCAGGGATCACTTCACGCACAAAGTTCGCTAACTTTTCTTGCAGCCACACATCTTGGGCCAAAAGTGGCCCACGTGGCCCTGCGGTTAAGCTGTTTTGGTTATCTACCACCGGCGCACCAAAATCGGTGGTTAAGTGAGTAACCGGACATTTTTTGATTGAATCAGACATATTCTTTTCCTTTTTGTTATGGGAGAAAACGGGGTTCATCATAACAAGATCGACATAGAAAGAATAAATGGAAATCTATATTGATTTGATAGGGCTAAGATAGGTATTGCCTAATATTTTAAGGAAAAGTGCGGTAAAAATTTTATGAATTTTTGCAAAAATAAAAAAGCCAACCCTTAGGCTGACTTTTGGAATCTTGTATTATAAAGATTATAGGCTGCTTTGATCTACTGCAACGCCTGCACCTTGAGTGGTAGAAAGACTTACTTTCTTAATGAATACACCTTTCGCAGAAGCTGGTTTTGCTTTTGTTAAGGCAGCTAGTAATGCTTGTAAGTTTTCTTTTAATTGCTCAGGGGTGAAATCTGCTTTACCAATTGTGGTGTGAATGATACCGTTTTTATCATTACGGTAACGAACCTGACCAGATTTTGCATTTTTCACTGCTTCAGCAACGTTTGGAGTTACAGTACCCACTTTCGGGTTTGGCATTAAGCCACGTGGCCCTAAGATTTGACCTAACTGACCTACAACACGCATTGCATCAGGAGAAGCGATAACAACATCGAAGTCCATTTCGCCTTTCTTGATTTGCTCTGCTAAATCTTCCATACCAACTAAATCTGCCCCCGCTTCTTTCGCAGCTTCTGCGTTAGCACCTTGAGTGAACACAGCAACGCGAACATTACGACCTGTACCGTTTGGTAATACAGTCGCACCACGAACGTTTTGGTCAGATTTACGTGCATCAATACCTAAATTTACTGCCACATCAACGCTTTCTACGAATTTAGGGCTAGTAAATTGTTTTAATACTGCGATCGCATCATTGATTTCATAAGCTTTGGTTGAATCAACACCCGCTTTGATTGCTTTCATACGTTTGGTTAGTTTAGCCATTGATTAGTCCTCCACTACCAAACCCATTGAACGTGCAGTACCTTCAATAGATTTCATCTTAGTTTCGATTGTTGCACCAGTCATATCCGCTGCTTTAGTTTCTGCGATTTCACGGATTTGTGCTTGAGTTACTTTACCTACTTTATCTTTGTTCGGTTTACCAGAACCAGATTTAATACCAGCTGCTTTTTTCAATAATACCGCTGCTGGTGGAGTTTTAGTAACAAAAGTGAATGAACGGTCTGCATATACAGTGATCACTACTGGAATCGGTAAACCTTTTTCTAAGCTTTCAGTACGTGCGTTGAATGCTTTACAGAATTCCATAATGTTCACACCTTGTTGACCTAATGCAGGACCAACTGGTGGTGAAGGGTTAGCCATACCTGCTGCAACTTGCAACTTAATATAGGCTTGAACTTTCTTTGCCATTTTAATTTCCTCGTTATGGGTGATAACGCTTTTCAGCTCCCCGTGATTGAAAGCACCTTACAGTAAAATTACCTAACAGTGCGATTACATAAAAATACGAGCAAGGTTTGCTCGTAAGGTTGCGAATTATACAAAAGATTCCTTTCAGGTTCAAGCAAGATCTCCAACTAAAAGTCAGGAAATTAACCTTCCATATAGGCTTTTAACTCTGAACCTTGCAGCCCCGCATTAAGTGCGATCAACAATTTTAAGCGCGCTTTCTGTGCATTAAGTTCTTTCACAAACATCACGCCTTGCTCTTGCAAACTTGCACCACCGCCGTCATAACCATAAACAGGCTCTGCGATGCCGTTAAAACAACGAGAAACCAAGGCAACAGGAATGTTATGCGCAAGCAGCCGTTGTAATCCTTTTTCTGCTTGCGGTGGAATATTCCCTGCGCCGAGTGCTTCAATAATCAAGCCGTCTAACTGTTGCAGATCTAATTGCTCAAACAGCCAACTGTCCATTCCTGCATAGGCTTTGATGATTTGCACATTTCCGCTCACCGTTTCTAAATCAAAACGCACACGCGGCTCAGCAGTTTTGAAAAACAGAATGTCTTTTTTCATAATCACGCCCAAAGGCCCGTGTGTTGGTGTTTGGAAAGTGGAAACGTTGGTAGTGTGAGTTTTGGTAACATACTTCGCAGCATGAATTTCATCATTCATCACCACTAACACGCCTTTATCCGCACTTTTCTCAAAACTTGCCACGCGCAACGCGGAAAGGTAATTATAAATACCATCACTACCAAGTTCATTATTGGAACGCATCGCGCCCGTAATCACAATCGGTATTTTCGGCAACTGCATTGTATCCAGAAAATAAGCAGTTTCTTCCAGCGTATCCGTGCCGTGCGTAATCACCACGCCATCATAATTTGCAGCGTCTTTTTTAATTTTCTGGCTCAACGCCAACATATGCTCAAGGCGAATATGCGGACTAGGAAGATTGAGAAAATCCACCGATTCCACTTCAACATTATGCAAATCAAACCCGACTTTAGTCATTGGATTAGTGGCATTTGGCGCCACTTTCCCCTGGCTGTCCGCGTGCATTGAAATTGTTCCACCTGTGTGGAGAACGAGGAGTTTTTTCATTATTTTTCGATCTTCTATTCTGTTTTAATTGTGCTATTTTAGCATAGCTATTCACAAAAAAATTATCCTTGCCTTTCCAACACCTCCAACAAAATTGGCACGTGGCTGTGTTCAATATCTTTCACTGCGGTAACTAATACGACTTCCTTTTGATTAGCGATTTTTTGTAGGAAATCTTGTACTAATGGCGCGTTTTGTTGGAGTTCTTGGGCGTATTGTTGGGCAAATTCGGGGTAGGTGATTTCAGCGTGGTGATAGCGAGTTCTTAGCTCGGAAGATGGGGTGATATCTTTTTCCCAAAGGGCGATGTGGGCTTCTAGTTTAGCAATGCCTCTTGGCCAAAGGCGATCAATCAGAACACGAAAATCATTTTGAGAAAAATCTTTGTCGTAAATGCGTTTTACGGTAAATTTCATTTGATGCTCGAAGAGTGAATTTAGGGGCTAAATCTAGCCCCTTATGGTCGGGTTCATTAACGCAATCCTAATTCAAAAATTAAGGATTCCGCTTGGCAGCTGAAGGTGAAATCAGCGCTGAGTAAAAATCCACCGTCAACTGGGCTGATTGAGGCTTGAATTTGGCAAGGTTCGGTTTCTGCAGCACGCGCTTTTTGGGTGAACTCTTGTAAGGCAAGATCAGCCTCGGCTTCTGTGGCATAAACACGTTCAACGTGGCTGGTGCAGTTGCTGTTGTCGATGATAGTGCCAACGTCAAAGGTGTTGCAACCTACGCATTCTACGGGATTTTCTTTTTTCATTTTATGACTCCTATTTTTTATAAATGGAAAAAGTGCGAAATTTTACACCGCACTTTATTTTATGCAAAAAAGCGATGAGAACCCCCATCGCTTGTCAGTTTAATTACACATCATAAGTAGTTGATGCAGTGTTACCGCCACGTCCTGTCCAGTTTGTATGGAAGAACTCACCACGTTGTTTGTCTTTGCGCTCATAAGTGTGCGCGCCGAAGTAATCACGCTGTGCTTGTAGCAAGTTGGCTGGTAAGTCAGCAGAAGTGTAGCCATCTAAGAACGTGATTGCAGACGCCATACAAGGCATTGGAATTCCCACTTCAATAGATTTTGCAACTACTTTACGCCAGTCTCCTAAGGCATTTTCTAAGATGTTTTTGAAGTATGGATCTGAGCCTAAGAAAATCAGATCTGGGTTAGCTTCATAAGCATCACGGATATTGCCTAAGAAGCGGCTACGAATGATACAACCTTCACGCCATAATAAGGCCGTTGCGCCGTAGTTAATATTCCAGCCAAAGTTTTCTGAGGCTTCGCGAATGAGCATAAAGCCTTGTGCGTAAGAGATAATTTTTGACGCGAGCAGGGCTTTGCGTACCGCTTCGATCCAAACTTGTTTATCCCCTTCTACAGGTTGAATAGTTTTGTGGAATAATTTTGCTGCGGCAACACGTTGATCTTTAAATGAAGACACACAACGTGCAAACACAGATTCGGTGATTAAGGTTAATGGAATACCGAAATCAAGAGCGTTGATCCCCGTCCATTTACCTGTGCCTTTTTGTCCTGCAGTATCTAAGATTTTTTCTACCAATGGTTCGCCATCGGCATCTTTATAACCAAGAATATCGGTGGTAATGTCAATTAAATAGCTATCCAGCTCGGTTTTTTTCCATTCAGCGAAGATTTTTTGCATTTCATCATAGCTTAAGCCTAAACCGTCTTTTAAGAATTGATAGGCTTCACAGATAAGTTGCATATCGCCGTATTCAATGCCGTTATGCACCATTTTCACGAAATGCCCTGCACCTTCTTGGCCTACCCAATCACAGCAAGGTTCACCTTTGTCTGTTTTGGCAGAGATCGCTTGTAGGATAGGTTTTACATAAGGCCAAGCTTCTGCGTTACCGCCTGGCATAATAGAAGGCCCGTGGCGCGCGCCTTCTTCACCGCCAGATACGCCAGCACCCACAAAGCGGATACCTTTTTCTGCTAATTCTTTCACACGGCGGTTGGTGTCTGGATAGTTTGAGTTGCCGCCATCAATAATGATGTCGCCTTCTTCTAAATAAGGCAGTAATGCGTTGATGAATTGATCAACCACTTCACCCGCACGCACCATTAGCATCACTTTGCGAGGTTTTTCCAGCTTGTTCGCCAGATCTTCTAAGGAATAAGCACCGATAATATTTGTGCCTTTCGCTGGTCCTTCTAAGAACTCGTCCACTTTTGAGGTGGTACGGTTATACGCCACCACTTTAAAGCCGTGGTCGTTCATATTTAAAATTAAGTTTTGTCCCATTACCGCTAAACCGATAACGCCGATATCGCCTTTTTGACTCATAACTTTACTTTCTCCTGTTTCGTTATAATCTGTTGCTTGCCTTTTTAGGCTAGGTTGATGAAATCTGTTGTTGAATCACAACAGATTTCTGCAAAATAATTTGCTGAAATTCTACTGATGTTGCTGCCCAATCCACAATATCCACTTGCCAAGGTAAATCACTTTCTGAAAACGCATTTTCTACTTCGCATAGCGTTCTTAAAGAAAGGGGCTGTGCTGTCATCACCACCAAATCAAGATCTGAAAAAGGGCGAGCCGTGCCCTTTACTCTTGATCCAAAAGCACGCACTTCATATTCACTCAAATAAGTGCGGAGGATTTTTTCCACAATTTCAAGATGTTGGGGTTGAATATCAATCATCGTTATTACGCTGTTGTAATTGGTTGAGCAAGTTTTTGGCAGAAGCTAAAAAACCGATCATTTGTCCATAAACTTGCTGAGCCTTATTTTGATCGTAAGTGTGCGAGGTGATGTTTCGCATTTTACGATAGAGCAGCCAATCCTCCACTTGCTCAATCAAGCCTGCTTTGGCACTCAAACGTAAAATATCGCGGAAATCTGCACTGTCAATTTCATCGGGAGCTTCGGCAATCAGCTTTAATTGGCGTTTCATCATCTTAATACTTAGTTCATAAACAAATTCAAATTTTTGAATGCAACCAGCGATAAGAGTGTCTTGCACAATGTTTTCTTGTGCGGCAAACCATTGCTTATCCGCCAGTTTGGCTAAGGTCATTTCAAGTGAGTGAAACGCTTTTTCTAACGCTGAAAGATCCAGTTGCTCCATTTATTTTCCCAATAAAAATTTCCTAAAAAAATCACCGCACTTTCATTTTATTACAACAACTTCGCTGCGTCTTTATCCAAATACCATTCCGTTACGCCATTTTTTGCTTTGATTTTTGCCGCGGGGTAAGGCAGATTTTCTGCGGGCGTACTTTGGATTTCTTTTAAGATTTCTGCTTTTGCTGCACCAGTTACCAAATAGGTAATGCGTTTAGCTTGCTCAAGTAATTTGGCGGTTTTGGAAATTCGCACTTGCCCTGTTTCTGGGTGTTTGGCGATCACCGCTAAATTTTCGTCATCAAAATTGGTTTGATGCGGGAATAATGAGGCGGTATGCCCGTCTGCGCCCATTCCTAAAATAATCCAATCAAACTCGCCGTTTGGCACAACTTCAGCCAGTTCATTTTGGAAGCGCACGAGCTCCTGCTCCACAGGGGCTTCACCACGAATGCGGTGAATGTTTTCTGCTGGAATTTCAATATGATCAAACAATAATTTTTGCACTTCGCCGTAATTGCTTTCAGGATCAGAAGGGGCAACCATACGATCATCGCCCCACCAGAAATGCAAGTTTTTCCATTGGATAGCCTTGTTGTACGGCGCAGCTGCCAAGGTTTTAAACAAAAGTTTTGGCGTGCTGCCACCTGAAAGCGAAATATGCACAGGGCGACCTTCAAGGCTGTATTGCTTGAGTTCTTCTGCGATTTTTTCCACCGCACTTTGTGCATTTTCAAAAATAACGTTGTTCATTCTGTTCTCCGAAGATCCCCTCGCTCCCGTAAGAGCGGGGGAATTGGGTTAGACTTTTTTCTTCATTAAACCGCTGGGTTTACGCCAAACACGCCCTGTGCGAGCAATCAGTTTATCCGCTTCTGTTGGCCCCCAAGTACCAGCTTCGTAATCGTAAATACGGCCACGCGCAGCTTTGTAATCCAAAATCGGCTGTACAAATTTCCAGCAGGCGTGTACCGCATCGGTACGCGCAAATAGGGTGGCATCACCTTTCATTGCATCAAGCAATAAACGGTCGTAAGCGCTTAATAAACTTGGTTGAGCCAGATCTGCATAGCGGAAATCCATTGACACTTCTTTGGCTTCAAAGCCTGCCCCCGGTTTTTTCAAGCCGAAACGCATTGAAATGCCTTCATCAGGTTGAATGCGAATGATCAATTTGTTTTCTGGCGCATTTTGGCTAAATACTGGGTGTGGTGTGGTTTTAAAATGAATCACCACTTCTGTTACGCGCGCAGGTAAGCGTTTTCCTGTACGCACATAAAATGGCACGCCCGCCCAACGCCAGTTGTCAATTTCGCAACGCAACGCCATATAGGTTTCCGTATTGGAATCTGGTGGCACGCCTTTTTCTTCAAGATAGCCTTTCACTTCTTTGCCATCAATGAAACCGCGTGTGTATTGCCCAAGTACGAGATTGTTTTTCACATCTTCTTCACTCAATGGGTGCAAGCAATGTAGCACTTTCGCCACTTCATCACGCATTGAATCGGCGTTAATAATCGCAGGCGGTTCCATCGCGATCATCGCCAACACTTGCAATAAGTGGTTTTGGAACATATCACGCATTGCGCCAGAACCGTCATAATAGCCACCACGCTCTTCTACACCAAGTTTTTCAGCCCCAGTGATCTCAATATAATCAATGAAGTTGCGGTTCCATAAAGGTTCAAATAAGCCGTTAGAAAAACGCAACACCAACAGGTTTTGCACAGTTTCTTTACCAAGATAATGGTCAATACGGTAAATTTGATGCTCTTCAAAGAAACGGTGAATTTGAATATCTAAGGTTTTTGCTGTTTTAATGTCGTAACCAAAAGGTTTTTCCACGATTAGACGTTTCCAGCCATGTTCTTCGGTATTTAAACCGTGTGCGGCAAGGCATTCTGGAATCACGCCATAAAGGCTTGGCGGTGTGGACATATAATAAAGCGTGTTGCCTTCGGTGTGATATTTTTCGTGTAATTCTGCTAAACGAGGCACTAGTTTGCCGTAATCTTTCGCATCAGAAGTGTTAATGGTTTGGTAATACAGATGGCTACAAAAATGCTCAAGCATTTCGCCTTCCGCTTTTTCCGTTTTGATTAATGCTTGACACATTTTTTCGCGGAATTGCTCATCAGTCATTTCTGTTCTTGCTACGCCTAGCACGGAAAAATTCTCTGCTAAACGCCCGAGTTTATATAAATTGTACAGTGCGGGGATTAATTTACGGTGGGTTAAATCACCCGAAGCCCCAAAAATCACGATACAGTTTTTTTCTGCGTTGAGGTTTGTCATATGATTGCTATCCATTTTTAAAAGAGTGTTAATAATATGCTCAAACTTAGCAAATTACCAATAGTTCTCATTAATTAAATTGAAAGATGTTGTGCCAGTTTAACTGCGCGTCTGCCACCATCACAAAATCAGGGTTCACCAAGGTTTCACGTTGATTATAAGTGAGTGGCTGGAAATGGCGATCAAAAATACCACCGCCCATTTCCGCTAAAATAATTTCTGCCGCTGCCGTGTCCCATTCGCCGGTTTCCCCCAATCGCACATAACAATCCGCCGAACCCTCCGCCACCAACGCACTTTTAATCCCACTTGAGCCGATGATATGGAAATCATAAGAAAAAACAGGGTTCAAAACAGACCGCACTTTCTTTGCCGCCGAGTGTGAACCGACGGCAATGCGGATCGGCTGTGTAAAATCAAGGGTTTGCGGTAAAAGTGCGGTGGTTTTGTGCGAGGTTTTTTTATACGCTCCGCCACCTTGCGTCGCGTAATAAGTGCTTTGCGATTGCGGGGAATGAATCACCCCAAGCACAGGGCGGTTGTGATGCACCAAGGCAATCAACACCGAAAAATTGCCCGTGCGATTAATAAATTGCTGAGTGCCGTCCAACGGATCGACCAGCCAATAAGTCTGCCATTGTTGACGTTCAGCAAAAGGCATCTTGCAACTTTCTTCTGACAACACGGGAAGCCGAGGGGTAAGTGCGGTGAGTTTTTCGATCAAAAATTGGCTCACAAACAAATCCGCTTCCGTTACGGGCGTATTGTCCGCCTTGAGTTCCGACTGAAGATTTTTGCCATAAAAATGATTGAGATGCCCCCCCGCCTGTTCGGCAAGCGTTAATACCGATTGCAACAAAGAAGAATGAAGTAACACAACAGCGACCTAAACAATGAAACAATAGGGAGAGTATAACAAAGGGGCTAGCAAAGGGCAAAAGTGGGGGGGCAGTCTATAGTGGCTTGACCTTATGATGGCGGCGTATGCGATACGCCCCTGCAGTTGGTTGAATAATTCTTGTTTTATAAAAATAAAAAAATAGTGCGGTGCTTTTTAACGCTATTTTTTCTTAATTTTCCCAATACAAAAATAACGGTAAAAAACACCGCACTTTCGTTTTCCTTTCAACATTCAAAGTGCGGTGGGATTTTTATGTATTTTTCGCACGTAGGACGCGCAGGGCGTAGATGATCACGCCGAGAATGAAAACGGCTAATCCGAGCCATTCTGCGGTGCTGTCCCAGTTTTCTAATGAAAGCGCAAGTGGTGCGTCAGAGCCGCCAGAGGTTACGGAGGCGGCGATGATAAAGGCGAGAATTACGCCAATTAAGCTTTCCCCCACAATCAAACCTGCGGCGAATAAGGTGCCGTAGCGTTCTGCTTTTTTCTTCACATCATTAAGATTTTTGCCGTTGCGTTGTGCATAAGCCGTTAAGTGTCGGTTGATAAACCAAGCTAGCACCGCCCCAATGATGATAGGCATATTTACAACTGGAGGTAAATAAATCCCCATTCCCACAGCGAGGGCAGGCAGGGCAAAGCGATTTTGGCTGGCTTTTTTCAATAGCGTATCAATGATGATGAGGGCTAAGCCTAATCCGATCCCCATAAAGATATAACGCCATTCTAAATTGCTGGAGAAAATGCCCGTTGCGATGGTGGTCATTAAAGTGGCTTGTGGGGCGGAAAGGGCTTGGCTTGGATCCATATCAGCACGTGGTAATGCCCCTGTGAAACCGTAGGCGTGGTAGAGAATTTCTAGCACGGGGGCGATGACGAACGCACCTACCACACAGCCGATAATTAATGCCACTTGTTGACGCCAAGGGGTGGCTTGCACCAACAATCCAGTTTTGAGATCTTGCAAGTTGTCGTTAGAAATCGCCGCAGTGGTGATGACGATTGAGCCAGTAAAAATGGTCAACGCAGTGAGAAATTTCATTCCCTCTGGTGAGTCGATTAAGCCCGTCATTTTGCCGAGTAAGAATAAGGTGAGGGAGGTGATGACCACGGAAATAATCCCAATACCAGAGATTGGGCTAGATGATGATCCCACAAGCCCTGCCATATAACCACAGGCTGCGGCAACGAAAAAGCCGATAAACACCGCTAAGAAGGTACACACAATAACAAATAATAAGGCATATTCTGTGGCAATCGGTGCTTGTGCAATGAAGTGGTGAAGTGCCACCATAATCAAGGCGATTGCGGCGATTGTGATATAAATCATTGATTTAGGGGATAAATCAAGTTGTGTGCGATCATTGGTTTGTGCGGAAGGATCTTTTAACGCACGGAAAGATTGTGCCATTCCTTGGATCATCGGTTTCATTAACACCAGCAATGTCCAAATCGCCGCAATGCCAATCGTTCCAACGCCGATGAAACGCACTTTACTTTTCCAAATACCCATCGCATAGCCCACTATATCCGCGTCCACAGGCATTGATGAGGTGCTGGTGAAATAAGGTACTGCAACGCCCCAAGTGAGGAAAATTCCCACTAAAATGGCGATACCGCCTACAATTCCCACTAAATAACCTGCCCCTAATAAGGCGAGGGAGAAGCCCATCGGCACTTGGAAAACGGCATTTCCCCCTTTAAACCACAGACTTGCACCATCGGCAATCAAGCGTAATCCATTGGTGGCAAAGCTCACCACCGCGGCAATCACACCACCTGCTGCGATCTCTTTAATGCCACTATCGCTTTTTCCTTCTTCGTGGTTACCGGCTTTGAGAATTTCCGCTGCGGCAACGCCTTCTGGATAAGGCAAATCACTTTTCGCCACCATCACTTGGCGTAACGGTACAGTAAAAATCACCCCTAAAATCCCCCCTGCGGCACAAATTAACAAGGTTTGCCAGAAAGGGAAATCTTGCCAATAGCCCATCATCAACAATCCCGGGATCACAAAAATCACTGAAGAAAGCGTACCCGCGGCTGAGGCTTGGGTTTGTACCATATTATTTTCTAAGATATTTGAACCTGAAAACATTTTCAGCACCGCCATTGATATTACTGCGGCAGGGATTGATGAGGCGAACGTCAGCCCCACTTTTAGCCCAAGATAAACATTTGATGCGGTGAAAATCACCGTAATTAACGCCCCTAAGAACATTCCGCGAAAGGTCAGCTCTTTCAAACTAGGCGAAGAAGTTGAATGTTGCATCGTTTTTTCCTCGATTTTGTTATAAAAATGCTTCATTCTATCTGAATTTTATTAGTTCGGATCAAATTTTTGTCTAAATCTTGTCTTATAGCATAAAATACGGAAAAAACCACCGCACTTTAAATATAAGGGGAAAAGCAAAATGGCAAAAAATTCTGCAAAGCAACGGGATAATCAAGAAGATAACGAGGTTCGTTTAGACAAATGGCTATGGGCGGCACGTTTTTATAAAACTCGCACCATTGCGAAAGAAATGATTGACGGCGGTAAGGTGCATTATAACAATCAGCGTACCAAGCCGAACAAAACCGTGGAAGTGGGGGCATTGATTAAATTACGCCAAGGCAATGAGGAAAAAGAAGTGCAAGTGCTTGCCCTTTCCAACCAACGCCGAGGTGCACCAGAGGCTCAGTTGTTATATCAAGAAACCCCCGAGAGCATAGAAAAACGTGAGAAATTCGCCATCGCTCGTAAATATCAGGCGTTAGCAATGCCCAACCCAGAACGTCGCCCAAATAAAAAAGAGCGGCGAGATTTGCTTAAGTTTAAATATCAGGATTGACCTTGTGTTTGACAAAATCGTCCCAATATTAAGCCCATTGCCAAGCTGAGTGTAGGCATCGTGGGGGCATATTCCTAAAGCGAAATCTATTCTTTTCTTAATTCACTCAGCAAATGGCGTAACCTAAAGATTTATTGAGGACAAAATGACATATCAAGCTGACAACGACAAACTGTATCGTTATTTATTTAAAAACCGCGCGGTGCGTGGTGAATGGGTGCGTTTAAACCAAAGTTTTAAAGATACCTTAAACACCCATCATTATCCGAAAGTGGTGCAAAACCTACTAGGTGAAATGATGGTGGCAACCAGTTTATTAACCGCAACATTAAAATTTGACGGCAGCATTACCGTGCAAATTCAAGGTGATGGCCCACTTTCATTAGCTTTAGTGAATGGTTCTGATGATCAAAAAATGCGTGCGCTAGCCCGTTTACAAGGGGAAGTGCGTGATGATATGAGCCTAAGCGAAATGATTGGCAAAGGGGTGTTAGTGATCACCATCACGCCAAATGAAGGCGAGCGTTATCAGGGCGTGATTGGTTTAGATAAACCAACGATCACGGAATGTTTAGAAGATTATTTCGTGCGTTCTGAGCAGTTACAAACCCAGTTAATTATCCGTACAGGCGAATTTAATGGCGAACCTGTAGCAGCGGGAATGTTATTGCAAGTGATGCCAGACGGCGTGGGCGAAGAAGGAGATTTTGAACATCTTGCTACCCTTACGGCAACGGTAAAAGATGAAGAAATTTTCGGTCTAAGCGCAGAAGAAATGCTTTACCGTTTATATCACGAAGAAACCGTGGAAATTTACCCTGCACAAAATGTGGAATTTTTCTGTGGGTGTACCCAAGAACGCTCAGGCGGTGCATTGCTGTTATTACCAGAAAACGAAATTGACGAAATTCTCGCCGAACACAACGGCAGCATTGATATGCAATGCGAATGTTGTGGAACGCATTATTTCTTTAATAAAGAAGCCATTGAAAAATTGCGTGATTCCGCACAATAATTTGATTAGCACGAACTTCGGTTCGTGCTTTTTTATTTCTCTCTCTTTTCCTTGATTCACATCACAAAACTTAACTATTTTGAGTAATGGAATGGTTTTTTTCTGATTTTGAGATCTACCTAACATTTTTTTTTTCGTACTTCACATAGAATACCGCTATCTTTTTTAATATTAACTTAATTGAGGTATATCTTATGACTGATGTAAAAAAACTAGTGGCAGAATTGGGTAACTTGGGTATTTATGATGTAAAAGATGTGGTGTATAACCCAAGTTATGAGCAGCTTTTCGAGGAAGAAACTAAGGAAGGTTTAGAAGGCTTTGAGAAAGGAACGGTTACCCAATCTGGTGCTGTTGCGGTGGATACAGGGATTTTCACAGGACGTTCACCGAAAGATAAATACATCGTATTAGATGAGAAAACCAAAGACACCGTGTGGTGGACAAGCGATGCGGCGAAAAACGATAACAAACCAATGAACCAAGCCACTTGGCAAAGTTTAAAAGAGTTAGTGACTAAACAACTTTCAGGCAAACGCCTATTTGTGGTGGACGCATTCTGTGGTGCGAACCCTGATACTCGCTTAGCCGTGCGTATTATTACAGAAGTGGCGTGGCAAGCGCACTTTGTAACCAATATGTTTATTCGTCCGTCAGCGGCAGAATTAGAAAACTTCAAGCCTGATTTTGTGGTAATGAATGGTTCAAAAGTAACCAATCCAAATTGGAAAGAACAAGGCTTAAATTCTGAAAACTTTGTGGCGTTTAACATCACAGAAGGTATTCAATTAATCGGTGGTACTTGGTACGGCGGCGAAATGAAAAAAGGTATGTTCTCAATGATGAACTATTTCCTTCCGCTTAAGGGCATTGCCTCAATGCACTGTTCTGCGAACGTGGGTGAAGATGGCGATGTAGCGGTGTTCTTCGGATTATCAGGTACTGGTAAAACCACCCTTTCAACAGATCCAAAACGCCAATTAATCGGTGATGATGAACACGGTTGGGACGATGACGGTGTATTCAACTACGAAGGTGGTTGCTATGCGAAGACCATTAAACTTTCTGAAGAAAGTGAGCCAGATATTTATCGCGCGATTAAACGTGATGCCTTGTTAGAAAACGTGGTAGTGCGTGCAGATGGTTCAGTGGATTATGATGATGGTTCAAAAACCGAAAATACCCGTGTTTCTTACCCAATCTATCATATTGAAAACATTGTAAAACCAGTTTCTAAAGCAGGCCACGCGAAAAAAGTGATCTTCTTAACTGCTGATGCGTTCGGTGTGTTACCGCCAGTGGCAAAATTAACGCCAGAGCAAACGAAATACTACTTCTTATCTGGTTTCACCGCAAAATTAGCGGGAACAGAACGTGGTATCACTGAGCCAACGCCAACCTTCTCAGCTTGTTTTGGTGCAGCATTCTTATCACTTCACCCAACGCAATATGCAGAAGTGTTAGTGAAACGTATGGAAGCCGCTGGTGCAGAAGCCTACCTTGTGAATACAGGTTGGAACGGCACAGGCAAACGTATCTCAATTAAAGATACTCGTGGCATTATCGATGCGATCTTAGATGGCTCAATTGATAAAGCTGAAATGTCTGAATTACCAATCTTCAACTTAGCGATTCCAAAAGCCTTGCCGGGGGTTGATCCTGCGATTTTAGATCCGCGTGATACTTATGCAGACAAAGCACAATGGCAAGCCAAAGCGGAAGACTTAGCAAACCGCTTTGTGAAAAACTTTGAAAAATATGCGACCAATGAAGAAGGTAAAGCCTTGATCGCAGCAGGCCCAAAAGCCTAATAAGATTAAAAAATAAGTAAAAAAATGACCGCTCTTTTTAAGAGCGGTCTTCTTTTTTATAAAAATAAATTAGAAAATAAGTTTATTTTCTTTTTGAACGCGATTTAAAGCTACCTTCGTCAAAAGAGCGGTGGTTTTTTTCTTTAAATTTGCGATCCCCTTTGCCACGGGCAAAGCGATCATCAGAGCGTCCACGGCCTTTTCCGCCAAAGTTTTTTTCTTTTCCTTTGCCTTCGCCACCTTTGGCTTCACCAATGAAAGACATTTGCATTTGTTTGTTCATTACGCGCGTTTTAGCGAAATGATTGAGCAATTCTTTTGGCATTCCTTGTGGTAATTCAATGGTGGAATGGTTATCGTAAAGTTTGATATGACCAATATAACGGCTGTTAATATCCCCTTCGTTAGCAATGGCGCCAACGATATGACGCACTTCCACGCCATCTAAGCGACCCACTTCAATGCGGTATAAATCCATTGGTTGTGGATTGCCATAACCACGGCGTTCAGCGGAACGTGGGTTTTCTTTACGGCTGCCACGATCACGGCGCGCGCGTTTATCTACGATAGGATCTGGTGGAAGAATTAATTTTTGTTTGCCTTGTAAGAGCATTAACATTGCAGCGGCAATATCTTCTTGATCCTGATCGGCGGTAAACAGATCTTCTAATAAGCTACGATATTGCTCTAGATCGTGATGTTCCAGCTGTTTGGTGATTTGCGCCACGAATTTTTTACGGCGGCAAGCCTGTAACGCTTCGTGGTTTGGTATTTCGACTTCTTCAATCGGCTTTTTGGTTAAGCGCTCAATGTTTTTCAGCAGGCGGTTTTCTCTTGGTTCAACAAAGAGTAAAGCACGTCCTGCGCGGCCTGCACGCCCAGTTCGCCCGATACGGTGAACATAGCTTTCTGCGTCAAGTGGAATATCATAGTTCACCACAAGGCTGATACGCTCTACATCAAGTCCGCGTGCGGCAACATCGGTAGCCACTAAAATATCTAGGCTACCATTACGCAGGCGATCCAAGGTTTGTTCACGCAGTTGTTGCGTCATATCCCCATTGAGAGCGGCGGCACGGAAACCGTGTTTTTCTAGCAATTCAGTAATATCAAGGGTGGCTGTTTTGGTGCGTGCAAAAATGATTGCGGCGTCAAAATCTTCCACTTCAAGGAAGCGTAATAAGGCTTCGTTTTTACGAAATCCGTGTACATACCAACAGCTTTGCGTAATATCAGGCGCAGTGCGTTGTGTTGATTGGATTTTGACTTCTTTTGGGTCGTGCATAAAGCGTTTGGTAATGCGGCGAATCGGTTCTGGCATTGTGGCAGAGAAAAGCGCAGTTTGGTGCTGTTCTGGCAACGCTGCCATAACGGTTTCAACATCTTCAATAAAGCCCATACGCAACATTTCATCAGCTTCGTCTAACACGATGGCTTTTAATTCAGAAAGATCAAGGGTGTTGCGTCTAAGGTGATCTAAAATACGTCCCGGTGTTCCCACTACCACTTGCGCCCCTTGTTTTAAGGCACGTAGTTGAATGTCATAACGTTGTCCGCCGTAAAGGGTAACGATGTTGATCCCTTTGGCATATTTCATAAATTGTTCGCACGCATCAGCCACTTGAATGGCAAGCTCACGAGTGGGCGCCATAACTAGCATTTGTGGCATTTTTTTATTTGGCTCAATTTGGGCTAATAAAGGGAGAGAAAACGCAGCAGTTTTTCCACTTCCTGTTTGCGCCATTCCAAGCACATCATCACCTGCGAGAAGGTGGGGAATACAAGCTTGTTGGATTGGCGAAGGGGATTCAAATCCCATATCTGTTACAGCATTAAGGATAAATTCAGGTAAACCTAAATCATTAAAGGTGATTTTTGTTTCAGTCATTAAAATACTCGAATATAAAAAGGAAAGCTCAATTACTTTCAGTTGCACAAAGCCTAGGTGTGGCGAAAAATCGCAGCTTTGCGGATAACATTGTTGAAAAGTTTTACGTTTTACAACACCAAATCTAGGCAGATGCCTAGTTTATTGTGCTTGCGTGCGTTTTAATTTCGCCAGTTCAAGCACTGCAAAACGATACTCAACAAAGTTATACACCTGATTCGCTATGGCCAATTTAAACAGGGTTTCTGCTTTTTCCCTTTGACCCAAATTGAGTTGTTGTTTTGCTAGATAAAAGTAGGTTTCGGTCAATACTTCGGCATAAGGCATTTTTTGCTTTTCCGCAAATTCCACCCCTTGCTGTTGTAGCTCAGTGAGCGACAACTGACCTAAATAATATTGCACAATATAACTGCCCCATTGCTTTTGCGAGAGCGTTGGCGCTTGTTGTGCTAACTGCTGTTTAGCCTTTTTAGGATGGGTTTCTAGTTCATTGAGATATAACCACAATGCACGGTAAGCATCACTTTTATCTTGTTGATAAAACTGCGCTAAATCTTTCTGTGCAAGTGGGTAACGCGCTATATAATAAAAACCTAATCCACGATTAAATAGGCTATATTCATCGTTTGGATTTAATTCCAATGCCGCATTAAATGCTTCTAGTGCTTCATCATAATCTTCATTGATAAGCTGATAGACGCCCAAATAATTATAAAGTGCGGCGTTTTTTGGCTGAAAAATTAAAGACTGTAAAAAGTCATAACGCGCTAACCCCCAAAGCCCAAGGGCGTCATACAACACGCCTCGTTCAAAATGTAAGGCAGCACGTTCTTTTTTATCAATTCTGCCAATTTGCAATACTTGGCTAATACGAGCAACCATTATTTCTTGCTCAATGTGGCTATTCGGCGTCTGCTCCGCAATAATCAATTTATTATTTGCCATAAATGGTTGCGAATTGACACAGCCTACAAGTAATAAGGCAACACACCAGATTGAGAACAATCTGAAAGAGTTTATACGCCAATTACATTGCATCATTGTTTAGCCTTAGGTGTTAGCTCAAGTATGCCTGACTGGCAATGCCAGCCCATTTCCCGTTAAGGAAAATTGCTCCCTAATAAGTAGGGAGCGGTATTTTTATTCTTGCTCACTCACTGCAACCACAACTTCTTCTGTTGGTGCTGCCTCTTGTTTTGGAGCAATATCTTTCATTGTTAAGCGGATACGGCCTTGGCGATCAATTTCAACTACTTTCACGCTAACTTCTTGACCCACGCTTAAGTAATCACTGACTTTTTCTACACGTTCATCAGCGATTTGTGAAATGTGAACCAAGCCTTCTTTATTGCCAACTAAGGAAACGAACGCACCGAAATCGGCAAGGCGAGTTACTTTACCTTGATAGATTGCACCAGCTTCTACTTCCGCAGTGATGTCTTCAATACGCGCCATCACTTCTTTCACTGCATTGTTATCTACCGCGGCGATTTTCACTGTACCGTCATCATCAATATCAATAGACGTGCCAGTTTCTTCCGTTAAGGCACGAATTACTGCACCACCTTTACCGATCACATCTTTGATTTTCTTCGGATCGATTTTCATTGTGTGAATACGCGGTGCGAAGTCAGAAATTTCCGCACGCGGTGCAGGAATAGCTTGTTCCATCACACCAAGAATGTGCATTCTCGCGCCTTTTGCTTGGTTAAGGGCAATTTGCATAATTTCAGGGGTAATCCCTTCAATTTTGATGTCCATTTGTAGTGCAGTAACCCCTTCTCGTGTTCCCGCTACTTTGAAGTCCATATCACCTAAGTGATCTTCATCACCTAAAATGTCAGAAAGCACAACAAATTTTTCATCTTCTTTTACTAAGCCCATTGCGATACCCGCAACAGCGGCTTTAATTGGTACACCTGCGTCCATTAAGGCTAATGATGCGCCACATACCGATGCCATTGATGATGAACCGTTAGATTCGGTGATTTCAGACACCACACGTACCACATAAGGGAATTCGCTCAAGCTTGGCATTACCGCAGCTACACCGCGTTTTGCTAAGCGACCGTGACCGATTTCGCGGCGTTTTGGTGAGCCGATCATACCCGTTTCACCCACTGAATATGGCGGGAAGTTGTAGTGGAATAAGAAGTGATCTGTTTTTTCACCGGTTAATTCGTCAATGATTTGTGCATCACGTTCTGTCCCTAAGGTTGCCACCGCTAAGGCCTGTGTTTCACCACGGGTGAAAATCGCAGAACCGTGTGTGCGCGGTAACACGCCTGTGCAAATGTCTAATGCGCGCACGGTATCTACGGTACGGCCATCGATACGCGGCTCACCGTTTAAAATGCGTGAACGCACGATTTGGCTTTCAAGTGCGGTCAGAATATCAACGATTTTTCCTTCGCTCAGGGCTTCATCTTCAGCGGTTAATTGGCTTACCACGTCTGCTTTAATTGCATCAATTTGCTCATAACGCGCTTGTTTTTCGGTGATACGATAAGCATCGCCTAAACGGCTTTCCGCAAGGGCTTTAACTTTATCAATTAATGCCGTATCTGGTGCTGGTGGCTGCCAATCCCAACGTGGTTTTCCTGCTTCTTGGGCAAATTCTTTAATGGCTTCAATCACCACTTGTTGTTGCTGATGACCAAATACCACCGCAGCCAACATCTGTTCTTCGGTTAAAATATCTGCTTCAGATTCCACCATTAATACGGCTTTATCTGTCCCCGCTACCACTAAGTCTAAACGGCTTTGTTTTTGTTCGTTAGTGGTTGGATTTAAGACGAATTGACCATCAATAAAGCCAACGCGTGCTGCGCCGATCGGGCCATTAAATGGCACGCCAGAAAGAGTAAGTGCGGCTGAAGCACCGATCATCGCCACTAAATCTGGGCTAATTTGTGGGTTTACCGAAACCACGGTTGCCACGATTTGAATTTCGTTGAAAAATCCTTCAGGGAATAATGGACGGATTGGACGGTCGATTAAACGCGCCACTAAGGTTTCCCCTTCAGAAGGGCGGCCTTCACGTTTAAAGAACCCACCTGGGATACGTCCTGCTGCGTAAGTACGCTCTTGGTAGTTTACGGTTAATGGGAAGAAATCTTGCCCTTCTTTAACGTCTTTTTTCGCTACCACTGTTACGAACACGCTAGTGTCGTCCATACTCGCCATCACTGCCGCTGTGGCTTGACGGGCGATTGCACCGGTTTCTAAGGTTACCGTGTGCTGACCATATTTAAATTGTTTAACAATTGGATTCACAATATTTTCCTTTAAATAAAATGGAATAATTTGCGGAACATTCCGCACTCAATGCTTTAGGCGAAATAACAGGCTAACTGCTTGATTTCACCTTGTTTTCCCAATTGCGACTAGCAAAAATTCTCTCAAAAAGCACCGCACTTTGTCGGGTTGCGTAAGAGTATTTTTGATAGCCGCACGCCAACGGGAAAAGAAAAGCCCCGCTATTATACAGGGCTTTTGTGTTTATTGATACCGCTAAATGCGTTGATTTTAGGTTTATTCACCTTACCTAATTATTCTGCTTTTTCTGGTGGTAAAAAGCCAGATTTCACGTCTTTCATATTTGGCAAGTGGTGAGCAATCCCTTTATGGCAATCAATACAGGTTTTGCCGTCTTTAATTGCCATTGTGTGCATTTTTTCTGCTACGCCTTTTTGCAAAGTGAAATCCATTGCATCAAAATTATGACAGTTGCGGCATTCTTGTGAATTATTGGCTTTCATTCTTGCCCATTCACGCTCTGCCATTTCTAAACGTGCCGCTTCAAATTTTTCTTTGGTATCCACTTTACCTGTAATATGCGCATAAACTTCTGTTGCTGCTTTGATTTTACGCACCCACTTAGGAATAAATTCGTGTGGTAAGTGGCAATCCGCACAAGTGGCTTTTACCCCAGTGCGATTGACATAATGCACAGATTGACGATATTCAGGCACCACATCGTTCATATGGCAGCTAGAACAAAACTCTTCCGTATTGGTGTGTTCCAGCGCGGTGTTAAAACCGCCCCAGAAAATAATCCCCGCAATGAAAGAAAGGGTGATTAGCACGCCCACGGCAATACGGCTTGGTGAACGAAACCAATGCCAAAACTTCTTGATTAATTTCAACATTTTTATTCTCCGTAACCTTTTATCGGTTTGAATTCATTTGGCACGATTGGCTCAACATCAGATTGTGAAACGTGGCACTGTAAGCAGAAATAACGGCGTGGTGAGGTTTCACCACCTACGATATTACCATTACGATCCATAAAGTGTGTTGGGCTAATGCGTGTTGCACCAGTAATGCGAGAAGCTTCCACACTGTGGCAGTTTAAGCACTGATTCACATTTTTCGTGACTTGATAATTTTTCACGCTATGTGGAATCGTTGGCGGCTGATTCACATAGTTAAGTGGTGGTAGCTCACTTTGTTTTGGTACATTGTGAAAAGCTGGTTTCACATCTTCGGCCGCCCCTTGCAGATAGTTGTCGATTTTGTCTTCCGCAGCCATTACGCTGGTGGCAAAAAGTGCGGTTAAAATTAATAAGGTTTTTTTAATCATTTTATTCCCCCGAATGATTAAATCTAGTGGTAAAAGTAAATACATTTTCAGCACAAACATCAATGCAACGTCCGCAACTGATACAATCTTTAGAAAGCACGAGCAGGCTTTCGTCTTTTTTGCCGTGCAGTGGGCTGCGCAACACTTGCGGTTCAGGGCAAATGTTGTAGCAATCCATACAATTATCACAGCGTGCGCGATCAATCACTTTAATGCGCGCAATGCTTTTGGCGCCAATTAAGCCATAGGTCGCACCGATAGGGCATAAATGCCCGCACCAGCCGTGCTCTGCAATCAATAAATCAAATAAAAATATAGCTAAAATTAACCAGGTGGTTGCACCGAAACCATAAATTAAGGCGCGTCCAAATGCGCTCACAGGATTGATCCATTCCCACAACATAATGCCACTTAACGCACTGCCGATGAGAATCATCAATAAAATACCGTAGCGTAAGCCACGCGGAATTTTGGCATTTTGACGAATACCTAATTTACGTCTTAACCAAGCCGCACAGTCGGTAACCAGATTTAACGGACACACCCAACCGCAAAACACTTTGCTTCCCAATAAGGCATAAAGGGCGATCACAATGCCAGCACCCAGTAAGGTGGTGAAGTTAGGCAAATGACCCGTTGCAAGGCTTTCTGCGGTGATGAGTGGATCGCTCATTGGAATTAAATCTAAAAATAAGCTACCGCTATAATTACCACGCAGAATCCATACACCAAGCCAAGGGCCGCTCAGAAACATTGCGAGAATGCTTAACTGAGTTAAACGCCGCCAAAATAAAAAGCGATTAGCGCGCCACAAGCCCAGCTTTTCTCTTGCTTCTCTACCTGCATATTTCGGTGAATTTGCCATTAAAAGCCCTCCGGTTTGCGTACGGGTAAAGAAATAATATCGTCAGGTGCAAGGGAATGCCCTGCCTTTTCTTTTTCTTCCCAACCAAGGCGATAATGTTTACCCAACATTCCTTTCGCCAAGGATAGCGGTAATACTTTAATCGCGGCCTCTTCCAGTACGCAGGCTTCTTCACATTTTCCGCAACCTGTACAGGCATCGGAATGTACCGTTGGAATAAACACCGCGTGCTTGCCCGTACGATCATTACGCTGCATTTCTAAGGTGATGGCTTTGTCGATAAGCGGACAAACGCGATAACACACATCACAGCGTAAACCTTGCCAGTTTAGGCAAGTTTCGTGATCTAACAGCACCGATAAGCCCATTCGGGAATCGTTAATATTATCCTGTGTGGAATCTAACGCCCCGCTCGGACAGGCTTTTGCACAAGGAATATCTTCACACATTTCGCAAGGTTTATCCCGTGCGATGAAATAAGGTGTGCCAGCTTCCATTGGCGAAAGCAAGGAAGCAAGGTGCAACATTTCATAAGGGCAGGCTTGCACACATTGTCCGCAACGAATGCAGGCGGCGGAGAATTTTTTCTCATCTTCAATGGCAAAGGGTGGACGTAATGCCACGCCTTGACGCGCAAGGCTTTGCTCTTGTTGAAGACCGAGTAAAATGCCAAGGCCTGCTAATCCGCCCGCGGTGCGAGCTGCGTCCTTAAAAAATTTACGGCGTTCCGGTGTTTGGGTTAATTTTTTCATTTTATTTTTCACCGCACTTTGTTTATTTAAAAGAAAGTGCGGTGCTTTTTTGCTAAGTTTTTAGGCTTTTTCCACTTTAACGGCACATTTTTTGAAGTCCGTTTCTTTTGAAATTGGGTCAGTGGCATCTAAAGTTAATTTATTTACCAACTGGCCAGCATCAAAGAAGGTGGTGAAAACTAAACCTTCAGGACATTTATTACGTCCACGGGTATCCACATAGGAAATAATTTCCCCACGGCGTGATGAGACTTTGATCTTATCACCGTGGCGTAAACCACGTTTTTTCGCATCGTTCGGGTGCATCCAAACTACATTGTTCGGGAATGAACGGTGTAATTCAGGCACTCGGCGAGTCATTGTCCCTGTATGCCAGTGTTCTAACACACGGCCAGTGGATAACCATAAATCGTATTCTTCATCAGGCACTTCTGCAGGTGGCTCATAAGGCACGGCTAAAATCACCGCACGTTTATCTGGCTGACCATAGAAAGACACTTCTTCGCCTGATTTCACATAAGGATCGTAACCTTCACGGTAACGCCATAGGGTTTCTTTGCCCTCTACCACTGGCCAACGTAAACCGCGCGCTTTGTGGTAAAGATCGTATTCGGCTAAATCGTGGCCGTGGCCGCGACCAAATGACGCATATTCTTCAAACAAGCCTTTTTGAATGTAGAAGCCGAAATCGTAAGCTTCATCGTTAAGACGATCATTGAGTTCAGCGTTAGAATATTTATCTACATTACCGTTGCGGTATAACACCTCGTATAAGGTTTTGCCTTTAAATTCTGGGTTCGCATTTAAAAGCTCTGCTGGCCATACTTCATCAGTGGTGAAGTATTTAGAAAATTCCACTAATTGCCATAAGTCAGATTTCGCTTCGCCCGGTGCTTTTACTTGCTGACGCCATACTTGTGTGCGGCGCTCTGCGTTACCATAAGCCCCTTCTTTTTCCACCCACATTGCGGTTGGTAACATTAAGTCCGCCGCTAAGGCTGATACTGTTGGGTATGGATCGGAAACCACGATGAAGTTTTCAGGGTTACGCCAGCCTGGGAAAGTTTCTTCGTTGATGTTTGGGCCACCTTGCATATTGTTCGTACACATTTGCCATAACACACGCATTTTGCCGTCTTTTAACGCACGGCTTTGTGCCACGGCGTGATAGCCTAATTTATCTGTGATCGTGCCAGCTGGGATTTTCCAAGTTTTCTCTGCAATTGCACGATGTTCTGGCTTGGTAACCACCATATCTGCCGGTAAACGGTGGATAAATGTCCCCACTTCACGCGCTGTACCACAAGCAGATGGCTGACCGGTTAAGGAGAATGGGCCACAACCTGGGATAGAAATTTTACCGGTTAATAAGTGAATGTTGTAAATCAAGTGGTTTGCCCATACACCGCGGGTATGTTGGTTAAAGCCCATTGTCCAGAAAGACACCACTTTGCGTTTTGGATCGGCATAAAGCTGCGCCAAACTTTCTAATTGATCTTTTGGCACTCCAGACATTTCGTGGGCTTTCTCAAGGGTATATTCAGACACAAGCGCTTTGAGTTCTTCAAAGTTACTGTCGTACATTTTACCGCTATTGGCATTTTTCGCTGCTTTTTGACGCGGATCGCTATCACGCAAGCCATAACCAATGTCGGTTTCACCACGTTTGAATTTGGTATGTTTATTCACGAAATCCCAGTTAATGGCATCGTTTTGAATGAGATAGTTGATGATGTAGTTGAGAATCACCAAGTCAGCTTGCGGTGTGAACACCATACCGTTATCTGCTAGCTCAAAGCTGCGGTGTTCAAAGGTAGAAAGCACGGCCACTTTTACATCAGGGTTAGATAAACGGCGATCAGAAATACGCGACCATAAAATTGGGTGCATTTCCGCCATATTTGAACCCCATAAAACAAAGGCTTCGGCGTGTTCAATGTCATCATAACAGCCCATTGGCTCATCAATACCAAAGGTACGCAAAAATGCCACCGCGGCAGAGGCCATACAATGGCGCGCATTTGGATCGATATTGTTAGAACGGAAACCTGCTTTCCAAAGTTTCGCTTTGGCATAACCTTCAAAAATGGTGCTTTGTCCAGAAGTGAACATTCCCACGCCATTCGGGCCACGTTCTTTCATTGCGTTTAAGAATTTCTCTTTCATTGTTTTGAACGCAGTATCCCAAGTAACAGGGGTAAATTCACCATTTTTGTCGTACTTGCCGTCTTTCATACGCAACATTGGTTGGGTTAAACGGTCTTTTCCGTACATAATTTTCGGCAAGAAGTAACCTTTAATACAGTTCAAACCACGGTTTACTTCTGCATCTGGATCACCTTGTGATGCCACAACGCGTCCGTTTTGTGTTCCCACTAATACGCCACAACCTGTACCACAGAAGCGACAAACACCTTTGTCCCATTTGATACTGTTATCCTGTGCGGCTTCCACGTTTTTCACTGGAATGCTTAATCCAGCGACAGCTGCTGCAGCGGCGGCTGCATTGGCTTTCATAAAGTCTCGGCGACTTAAATTCATCTCATTTCCCCCACGAGTATGATTAATTATTCATCATTGCCATCATCTTGTTGATGATAGACCAAAGATACCGTAATCACGCCATCAATATTGCGCGCTTGCTCCATTTGTTCGAGCAAAAGATGTTGATCGTGAGATTGCATCACCACCACCAACTTGCCTTTTTCTACATCTTCGGCAGGCACTTCAGCATAAGGCAGCGCTAAAAGTGCGGTCTTAATTTTTTCAATTTTTTGCGGATTACATTGAACAATCACGCCACAAACGTGCCATTCTTCCGCTTTATCCATTGGGATAATTTCTTGTTCTGACATAGTTATTCCTGTGGATAATCAAGTTTAATCGCAGAAACTGGGCAGGCACTAATGCACGCACCGCAACCATTACAATCCGCCAAGTTCAGGCTTGGTTGCGCCACCTTACCAAGCTGCGGCACAAAACGAATCGCACGCATTTCACAACTGTCTTGGCAGGCACGACATTCCACCTGTTTTTGCGTTAAGCATTCATTGGTAATGTCAATTTTATGCCGCCAAGCCACTTCACTGACTGGGCGAAAAACAGGCTGCTGGCACACGTCCACGCATTTTTGACAAAAGGTACATTCACCTTTATCAAACTGCACTTCAGGAAATCCGCCTTGCCCTTGCACTAAAATCTGCGTTTCGCAGACTTTAACACAATCGCCACAAGTGGTGCAGTGTTGAATAAATCGCGCTTCACTCACCGCCCAAGGTGGACGCACGCCCTGAAAACCTTGTACTTTTACCGTTTCGCTTTGTAATGAATGCAGAAACTCTCCACGCAAAAAACGGCGTCTAGGTAATGCGGTTTCTGACATTTTCACGATCCAAAATGGTTTTTTACTAGGTTCGCTATTGTCTAAAGGTAAAGCAAGGTTTTTAATAACCTGAATTGAGTATTTAGGCAGAAAATCACGCTTTTGTTGCGTTAGATCAAAATTATCACCGCGCATTAATTTTATTCATTAGATACAAAATAAAGTGCGGTGGAATTTTTGTGAAAATTTCCTGTTCGAGAGCTAAAACAGCAATGGGATTTTTTGCTAGAATAGCCCTTAATTCTGATTGCCTTTGCCAAGCGTGAACATTGTGAAAAATAAAAAACATTCGGTAGCGACAAAAATCGCCAATTATTTATTGCTCATTATCATCTTTGCCGCATTCATCAGCTTGCTCAGTTTGATTGTGATGCAAAGTAACAAATCTGATGCGGAATTAATCAATGTATCGGGTTCATTGCGAATGCAAAGTTATCGCATTTTATATGAAATTGAACACGAACCGCAGTTGGTGGCAGAAAATTTACAACAATACCGCGCGACCTTATATTCCAGCACCTTAGCGGATATTAACCAGCAATTTTTCGTACCTTCTGATGTAAAACAGGCTTATAAAAACTTGGTTGCACGTTGGGAAATAATGGAAGTTTATGCCAAGCAATTAGACTACCAAGCCTATCAAAAAGAAGTGAAAAATTATGTTGAGCAAGTCGATCAATTTGTTTATAACTTGCAAGAGTTTGCGGAGAAAAAGCACGATTTTGCGGTGTTATTTATTCTTTTCACAATGTTGTCGATTGTTGCAATGGTGTCTTATGTGGTGTGGTTTACCAAAAAGCAAATGGTTCGCCCACTGGAAAAATTAGCCTTAGCAAGTACACAGGTCCAAATTGGACAGTTTAATCATATTCCCCTTGATGTGAATAACGATGACGAAATCGGGAGACTTTCTTCCGTATTTACCCAAATGGCCAGTGATTTGCAAAAGCTCTATGCTGGGCTGGAAGAAAAAGTGAATGAAAAAACGCAAAAACTCAGCCAAGCCAACCGCTCTTTATCAATGCTTTATCAATGTTCTCAATTAGTTACCACCAATAATATTGATCCTACGGTGCTAAAGCAGGTGCTAAACCAAATTAAAGTGAATGAGCATTTACGCTATATTGAATTGAGCGTTTACGGCGCGGAGCATTGGCATATTTATTTAGGCGAAAATGATGCGAACTTCTCTTTACAAAAAACCGATCTTTGCGTGGAGGGAGATAAACTTGGCACGCTATATTGGCAAGCAGGCTTACCTTGCCCAGATTTGCGCACAATGCACAACGTGTCGCAAATGTTGAGCCGTTCGCTTTATTTCCATCATACACAACGCCAGCAACAACAGCTCTTATTAATGGAAGAGCGGTCAATTATTGCGCGAGAATTACACGATTCTTTAGCACAAGTGCTGGCCTATCTGCAAATTCAGCTCACTTTGTTGAAGCACAATTTGAATAAAGAAGGCGAGCAAAATAAGGAAAAAAGCCTAACGATTATTAAAGATTTCGAGCAGGCCTTGAATGACGGCTATGTTCAACTGCGCGAATTGCTCGCCACTTTCCGCTTAACGGTGCAAGAAGCCAATTTACAACTCGCTCTTGAACAAGTGATCGATTCTTTACGCAATCAAACAGAAATGAAAATGCGCGTGGAATGCAGTTTGCCGTCCCACACTTTCAATGCGCAACAGCTAGTACACGCCTTGCAAATTGTGCGTGAAGCGGCGTTAAACGCGATTAAACATTCCCAAGGCACGGAAATCGAAGTGATTGCACACACCAATGATGACGGTGAATATGAGTTGTTAGTGCGCGATAACGGCGTGGGCATTCCAAGCCTTGATGAGCCTGCGGGGCATTACGGTTTGAATATAATGAATGAACGTAGCGCCCAACTCAATGCTATACTACGCATCAATAATCGTCCTGAAGGCGGCACAGAAGTGAAAATCACGCTGCCGAATAAATTATAGAGATTAAGGAACATAATGGAAAATCTTCAACCATTTCATACATTTGGAACCAATGCACAAGCAAAAATGGTGAAAAAAATCACCGCACTTGAACAAATTCTGCCCCTTTGGCAACAAGCTCAACAACAGCAACTTCCCGTGCTTTTTCTCGGACAAGGCAGTAATGTATTGTTTGTGGAAGATTTTGACGGGATCGTGCTGGTAAATGCACTCAAAGGTATCGAACATCGTCAAGATGACCACTTTCATTATCTTCACGTTCAAGGCGGCGAAAATTGGCACGAGCTAGTGCAATGGAGCTTAAAACAAGGCATTTATGGCTTGGAAAACCTAGCCTTAATCCCCGGCTGTGTGGGATCGGCGCCAATCCAAAATATCGGGGCCTATGGCGTAGAATTTAAAGATGTATGCGATTATGTGGACGTGCTGAATCTGAATACTGGGGAGATTTTTCGTTTAAGTAAAGCGGAATGTCAATTTGGCTACCGTGAAAGCCTGTTTAAACATCAATATAAAGACGGTTATATGATTGTCGCTGTGGGATTAAAGCTCGCCAAAGATTGGCAGCCTGTGCTAAGTTATGGCACGCTTTCACGTTTTGATCCTGCCACGGTAACAGCGGAGGAAATTTTCGCAGAAGTTTGTGCCGTGCGTAGCGCAAAATTGCCAAATCCACAAGAATTGGGCAACGCGGGAAGTTTTTTCAAAAATCCTGTGATTTCCACCGCACTTTTTGAACAATTAAAAAGCCAATATCCAGAAATGCCGAGCTATCCGCAGCCAGACGGTACAGTGAAGCTCGCCGCAGGTTGGTTGATTGATCAATGTGGCCTAAAAGGCCATCAACTTGGTGGTGCGGCGGTGCATCAAAACCAAGCCTTAGTGCTAGTGAATAAAGCAAACGCAAGCGGTAAAGATGTAGCGAATCTTGCCCATCATATTCGCCAAAAGGTAGCAGAAAAATTTGCTGTGTATTTACAGCCAGAAGTGCGTTTTATCGGCGCGAAAGGCGAAATTGACAGCGAACAATTTATCTCATCACAACATTAATCATTATTCTTACTTAAACAAGGAAAGCAAAATGGATTTCAAAACAATTTTAGAAACCTTACCAACTATCGATCACCTTGCAGGCTTAAGCGTATTTGACGGTGAAACGCAAATTCATCACATTCCTGCCATTGCAGGTAAACTTGGCTCATTGCGCGTGTACAACGCCCTTGCACAAGAATTTAACGGAAAATTAGACCGCACTTGCGCAGAAAAAGGCTTGCAACTTTTTGCTGAACACACGCAAGACGCCAAACAATTCCCCGGCAAACACCCGAATATTGATCTGTTATTTACGGTGATTGAACAGGACAAGGAATACCGCCTTGAGCCTGAAATGGCAGAGGAAAAATAATGCCACAAGCCAAGCCCTTTCCTATTGGAGTGAATTATTTCAGCATCGTATTAGGTATTTCCGCACTCGGCATCGCGTGGCGTTATGCAGCGAATATATTCTCAGTACCAACGGTCATTGCAGAAAGCTTAATCGCCTTTTCAGCCTTACTTTGGGGGCTGTTATTTTCTATTTATGTGTATAAATGGATACGCTATCCTAGCCAAGCAAAAGCAGAGTTAAATCACCCCATTTTAGGCTGTTTTGTTAGCTTGATCCCCATTACACTTTTATTGATCGCAATGGGATTATTGCCTTATAACAAAGGCTTGGCGCAAATTTTGGTTGGGCTTGGTATTACGGGGCAACTTGCATTTTCGGCTTATCGCTACGGCGGATTATGGCGCGGTATCCACCCACAAGATGCCACCACGCCCGTGCTATATTTACCCACTGTTGCTGCGAATTTCGTCAGTGCAACAGCATTAGGTTTGTTAGGCTATCAAGAAATAGGAACATTATTTTTTGGTGCTGGTGTGATAGCATGGTTCATTCTTGAACCAGCTGTACAACAACGTTTACGCAATTTGACTGAGCTGCCAAACGCTATTCGCCCAACGATTGGTATCCAACTCGCCCCAGCTTTTGTTTGCTGTTCCGCCTATCTTGCTTTAAATGGCGGCAATATTGATTGGGTAGTAAAAGGCTTGATCGGGTACGGCTTATTACAATTATTGTTTTTAATTCGCCTACTCCCTTGGATCGGTAAACAATTTAGCCTTGCTTATTGGGCATTTTCGTTCGGCTTGGCTTCAATGGCTAGCGTAGGTATTCGCCTTTATGACAAAGGCGAAAATGTTACTCCTGCCTTACAGCATTTAGGATTAACAATGTTTATATTTGCTAGCCTGTGCATTGGATTTTTTATTGTAGCTACCTTAGGCTTACTAATTACTAAGCGAATTCCGTAGTTTTTCAATAGGTTAAAATAGATTTATTTTATAGCGTAAAAATTTAATCAGAAGATACGAACTTTCTTAAAAGTCCATAGTCTAAACCTACAAGAAAAGGATAGATTAATCGTTATAATCGATTGACCTTATTATAGATTATGTTATAAATAGCCCTAAAGTTGGGCGTAAAATAAGAAGGAATATGATGAACAAAGATACACAAACCCTAATGTTAGTTCCTCAAGGCAGCTTAGAAGGCTATATCCGTGCTGCGAACGAATATCCTATGCTAAGCGCAGAGGAAGAAAAGGAATTAGCGGAACGTTTGTATTATAAAGAAGATCTTGAGGCGGCAAAAAAATTGATTTTGTCTCATCTTCGCTTTGTGATCCACGTTGCGCGTGGCTATTCTGGTTATGGATTGCCACAAGCAGATTTAATTCAAGAAGGTAATATCGGCTTAATGAAAGCCGTAAAACGTTTTAATCCAGAAGTGGGCGTTCGCCTTGTATCTTTTGCAGTGCATTGGATCAAAGCGGAAATCCACGAATATGTATTACGCAACTGGCGTATCGTGAAAGTGGCAACCACGAAAGCACAACGTAAATTGTTCTTTAACCTACGCAAAACCAAACAGCGCTTAGGTTGGTTCAATGATAATGAAGTGGATATGGTCGCCGAAGAGCTTGGTGTATCTAAACAAGATGTCATTGAAATGGAAAGCCGTATGACTGGAGCAGATGTTGGCTTTGATCTTTCTAATGAAGATGATGATGAAAGCTTTGCACCAGCGCTTTACCTTGAAGATAAAAGCTCAAACTTTGCCGCAGAACTTGAAAATGAAAATTATGAAACCCAGGCGGCAGATCAAGTTGCTACTGCTCTTGAAGGTTTGGACGAACGTAGCCAAGACATTATCAAAGCACGTTGGTTAGATGAAAACAAAGCCACCTTGCAAGATTTAGCAGCGAAATATAATATTTCCGCTGAGCGTGTTCGCCAACTTGAAACTAACGCATTGAAAAAACTTAAAAGTGCGGTAACTTTCTAATAAAAAATAGGGCTAGATAACAAGCCCTATTTTTTTGTCTGTACGCTTCTCACCATTTTTATTCCCTTGCTTTTCACTGCTATAATATTTCCTTTGCCACAAACAACAGCACAAATTAGCAACCTATGACAAAATCAAATTACATCACCCGAGATGGCTGGAATACCCTTGATCAAGAGCTAAAGTTTTTATGGAAAGAAGAGCGTCCAAAAGTAACTCAAGCAGTATCTGATGCGGCAGCATTGGGGGATAGAAGTGAAAATGCAGAATATATTTATGGTAAACGCCGCCTGCGCGAGATTGATCGCCGCGTTCGTTTCTTAACCAAGCGTTTAGAGGTGCTGCAAATTGTTGATTACCACCCAAGACAGGAGAGCAAAGTCTTTTTTGGCGCTTGGGTCGCCTTAGAAAATGAACAGGGCGAAGAACATCAATACCGCATTGTGGGCTGTGATGAATTCGATCCAGCCAAAAATTGGATCTCCATCGATAGCCCCGTAGCTCGCGCCTTAATTGGCAAAGAAGTTGATGATGAAGTAAAAGTAAGCACCCCCTCAGGCTGGGTAACTTTATATATTAATCAGATTTGGTATGAGAAAAAGTAAGTATGAAACAATCAATAGCCAATGATTTATGCCATTGGTTTTTTTGTTTAGATGATTTTGGCTTTTATATTCTAAATGGAAAACTCTTACTTTTTATTGAGATTTGTCAGATTAGTTCTAATTGATCTTTTACACATTAAACAACTTGAGCTCTGTACAATACAGAGCTCAATATTTAACTTCCTAGGTGTCTAGGATTTTTGGGCGGTTCAGATCAAAGAGCGGTATTTTTTAATGAGTTTTCTGGTTATTGAGTTTATTATTACAATATTCTCTCAAACATCTCCTGCAAATAATCCCCATCCTGCATAAACAGAATATTCTTCTCGGCATAATCTTCTATATCCGTATGCAATAAATCTTCTCGCCGAGTGATGGAAAGAATAAACGCATTCAATTGAATATCTAAGCTATTTTTCTTCTGCAGATTTTTAACCTCCTCCGCCAAGCCAAATTTAGGATCGTTAATGCCCATATGCAAAATGCCTTTAGGGTCGATAAAACTTAGCCATTGCTTGCCCGTTTCCCGATCCACCAGCCAAAGCAAAAAGTCAGGATAAAAATTGCCCGCCAGCGCAAAACCCAGCCCTTTCTTTTTATTGGCGGCATTGCGCAGCAAATACAAATCCTTATCGCCAATCCAGTTTTTTAAGCGACCGTCTTCATGCGCCGCTTGCAAATCCTGTACAAAACGGATTTCACTCGCTTCGTTCATATCCATTGGCTTCATGGTCAGTGGTAAGGCTTCGGCATTTTCCAACGTCATGATGGGATAATAAAGATGCGGTTCAAAGCAAATAGCGGTGATGTTTGCCGCCTGCCAGCCCAATACTTCTTTTAACCGTCCTGACTCAATAAAATCTCTTAATTGCAAGAGTTTTTGCGCATATTCCCTGCCGTCATCATGATTCTCAATACGGAATTGGTAGCTATTTTGCAAAGCAGGATAATCTGTATCAACCCACGCGGTTTCATAAAACTCACTTTCATACATAGCTTTAAGGTTTTGATAGAATCGCTGCATATACAGTTTCAGCAGCTCAATCAAAATCCCTTGCTGATAGTGAATATCGGCAAAGGTTCGGACGGTGAGTCGGTCTTTGGGTATCCATAACTGATACCAACCGTCCGTCTGAGCGAATTTCTGAATGACGGTTTTATTAAGTTGTAAATTCCACCAAGAGCGTTGCCATTTGTATTCCCATAGCGCCAGATAAATCGCCTCCCAATCAAAAAAGGCAAATAAACTCTTATCCAGCGTATTTTTCTCACGCTTATCCAATGGGGTACGTTCGCCGACTGTTCCCGCCATATCAATTTTAGGATACAAATCCAAATCCACTTGTAAGCGCTTACCCTTTCCTTGATATTTCTCAGGCATTTCAAAAAATATAATCTCTTTTTCCTTGCGTTTAAAGCCATTTTTTTGATTGTCTTTGTAACCATCTTTAAGGCGCAAAGTTTTGAGTTTGGTAGCAGGCAAATTGGGCTTCACTTTAAAATCTACCGTCAGCATTTCATCTGGTGGTGTAATACCTTCTTCTTTGAGGTATTTTTTAAATTCTTCCATATAATTTGCGGCAATACCAAAGATATTGAGCGTCTCCAGTTTTTCTAAAAATACGCCTTCTGGACGCTCGTCTTTTCGGCTACGTTTAAGAGAATAGCCCTGCCCTTTTAATCGTACACCGCGGCCAAATAATTGGATAATCTGACTTCCCTCACCTCTGCCCATATTGAGCAAACCTAAAGTAGAAACACGCCAGCTTGACCAGCCCTCAGTAAATTTTTTAGAGCCGATCAACAAATGAATGTGACTATCTTTTCGGTTTATTTCCTGAAATAAAGACGACAAAAAATCGTCCTGCACAGTGTCAAAATCACTTTCTTTTTCCGCTGTTTTTGCAAAACTATTAGCATCACCTATATTGATCACGCCAAACGGCTTAGCATTGCCTATCGACAGAGCCAACTCACCTTCCGCAGCTTTGTTTTTTAGCAAAGTAACTTGCAATCTTCCATCAATGGCAGTGTTAAATACTTTTTGCAAAATATCGTCATACAGCGCGCTTTCTTTGCCCAAAAAGCCCATTAACGGCGTAAATTGCCCTGCAAAAATATTTGCGCCGTCTTTATTGGTTAACACAGCGGTATCGCTTAATAATTGCTTCAAGCGGTTTTCAATCACGGCACGGTTATTTAAAAAATGCGCCAAGAATCTCAAAATTTTTAAAATATCGCTGTCGTCATCTGCCACTTTGTTACCCACAAACACCCACAGCGGTTTTTCAATCTGAAAAGCACTGATAGCTTTTTGATGACGGTCAAACAAATACAATTGCTGATAAAACACCAGCAAACAGGCAGTTAAATACATATCGCCGTGCGGTGCATAATCCTCATCGCGTAAATTCAGAATTTGGCTTTCTTTGCCATAACCGTCTGCATAAAAATATTTGTAGGAATAATCAAATAACACCGCTTTGGCATAGACTTCCAACATCGCTGATTGGCGAATCGTCTGCAAGTTCAATACATCAGGCCGCAATTGTGCTAATTGAGCCTCATCCAGCCCTTTTAGGCTTTTTTTGCCAAAGAACAGATGGGCTTTTTTCTTTTGCCATTCTTCTGTTTGCTCTTTAACGGTTTTTCCCTTACTCACTGCCTGCCCAAAAGTCGCTGAATATTCAAAAGCAAAACCATCTCCGATTAACTGCTCACGGCGTTTGAACCACGTATCACCAGAGGTGCCGCGATGCCCTTCGTCCACCAGTACCAGATTTCGCCCTGCTAGGCTTTCCACTGCCACCGTCTTATCACCGTGTTTATCTGCCAATTTATTTATGTCAATGACTTGTACTGAATTTAATAAATCGCCACTTTGATTATTTTTATTAAAAAAGTAGCCTGAAAACCTGAATTTAAAAACTCTTGCAAATGCTGGTGGCTTAATCCTTCATTGGGCGTTAATAAAATAATCTGATCTATTTTTTCAGGACAATAATGCTGATATTGCAAAATATTGACGTGCATTAATAAGGTTTTGCCCGAACCAGTGGCATTCCAAAAAGCAATTTTATTTAAATCTGCCGTCTGATAATCGGATAAATCCAAATGCCCCTTTTCTTTTTGATAATTTGCCAGCGTTTCATTTAAACCTGCCAACATTTCTGCTTGACGGTTAAAAAACCAATCCAAATAAATCTCGGTAAATAACAAAGAGAGATATTGGAAATATTTCATCTGCAATTGATGGCCGCTGTCTTGATTGCGTTTAGCGGTGATTTGCTGCCAATGGCGGACAATATTTAAATCATAACGGCGAACATCTTCCTCGCTGATTTTTTCAGAAAACGGAAATAAAGCCCCAAGCTGAAGCGCCTCAAAAAAATGGGTTTGACCGTCTTCATTTAAGCCAATTAAGCGATCATGATTTAAAAAACTTTTTAAATCGGTAAAACTGCCCTGCCCCAATAAAGATAGCACCCAACGGTTTAAAATCAAATGCTCGTGAAAAGAGCGGTGGATTTTTGCTTGCTTTGCCATCTTATTCCCCCTTTTCCGTAAACATACGATTTAAAAACTCGGGTTCAATGGCACGCAAATTCAATTGGCTTTCGCTGTTATCTTCGTTTTGCCAACGGTTCGCCATGTCGTGGTCGCCGTTTAGATAAACCACATCATATTGTTCGCTGTGGGGATTAATGTTGTGTTTATCAAAAAATTCTGCCACTTCGGCATAGCCCATTTTTTCCACATCACGCCAAACAATCAACGCCCGTTCGCCATTGGGCAAAATGCCTTCTACCGTCACATAAGCGCGTTTTTCCCGTTCATCGGTAATGCCCTGCACACGGATGCCCAAAAGATAATTAAAGGTTTCGATTAAATCAATGACGGTGGATTGATACGCCCCTGCGGAATCAGTGGCGATATTCAGGCGGTAATCAAAGGGATGGCGAAAATCATCGCTGTTTAATAAAGCCGCTTTGCTTTCGGTGTCGAGCAAATAACGCAATAAATACTCTTCGCGCACGTTTTCAGGTAAGGTTTTTAAAAAATCGTCCTGCCCTTTTAAAACAATATTATTTAAAGTGTCTTCATAACTTTCCAGTTTTAATACTTTGACGATTTGTGTTTTTTCATATTCAACAAGCTTTCTATATATTCTTGGGACAACAATAGATTCCAAAGATTCACTTTGCTCAATACCAATCCATTTTCTATTATTTTTTAAAGCGGATATTACTGTAGTCCCACTTCCTAGAAAAAAATCCATTACAAGATTATTTTCTGTGCTAGTAACGTCTATTGCTCTATCTAGCAGTACTTCAGCATTTTCAGTTGAAAAACCTGTGGTATGAGCATATCCAGAAATATCCATCCAATTAGTATCTAATACTTGCTTATCACTTTCCAATACTAAATATTGAGGGGTTGCATCTTTTTTTCCACATGAAGGACAAGCATTCCATTCTCCTGAATAATGGGTGTACTTACAATTTTTACATACCAATCTCACTCTATTTTCTTTTATTAATTCTTCAATAGATTTTTGTGAGAATTTAAAATGAGCATCATATTTATAAGGTTTGAATATAGCACCAAATATATTCCTTTCAGGCGGATTTCTAAACCCAGCAGAATCATCCATTCTTCGCCAATAAGATTCTCTTTTTTCTTTTAATTTCAAATAAGGGTTTTCAAAATAAGCATTATCACTATTTCTATAAAGAAAAAGTGAATCATTAGATAGCGGCAGTGATATTCTCCCTTGTGAAGTTATATTTTTTCTAATTCTCTTAACTAAGATCTCCCCCTCAAAGTTACTTTTATCAAAAATATTATTAAGGATATTTTTGATAATATAATTTCCATTATGATCGCATCTCAAATATAAAAAGCCGTTACTTGACAATAATTTTTTTGCCAAAATCAGTCTATTATCTAATAAAGTTAACCATGATGAATCTTTGTATTCAGTTTTATATAGAAAATCTCCATTTTTTTCTAAATTAAAAGGCGGATCAATATAGATACATTTCACCTGTTCCCGATAACGGGCTTGCAAAAGGTTTAAGGCTTGGAAATTATCAGAATGAATTAAAACGCCGTCTGTGTTTGCGTCTAAATCCACTGCTTCAGTGAGCAAGGTGAGCAGTTTTTGTTGATAGCGGGGCGGATAAAGGGAGGTGTCCACCACCAAATGCGGTTGATTTTGTTGGAATTTTTTTAGATTTTGTTCATCAAGGCTACCCCAAAATCGCTCTAACTCATTGATATCAAATAAATTTTTCCATTGTACTTGTTGAGCAGGATTGGCAAGGGTTTCAGGCAGCATTTCGGCTGGAATTTTATCCAGTGTGATGAGGTAATGCGTTTGGGCAACAAATTTTTTCTTCAGCCAAAGTTTCTTTTGGAAATCTTCCAGTTGTGCCAAAAAGGTGATGATGTCGTGGGCAATTTCGCGCAAGACTTGGATTTGCCGCAGGCTGTTTTTGATTTGTTCAAAGCTGTCGGCGTGCTGGATGTTGTCGAGGTGCATCACTTCGTTTTTGATGTAGAAATCCAGCTCACGGCGTAAGAATCCGCCTAAATCTTTGTGGATGAAATAGTCGGCGGTATTTTTTTGGGTGTAATCGCTAAGGTGTTTTTCCAGCAAAGTGCGGTCGGGATTTTTGTCGGTCGGGGACTTTTCCCAAACGGCAGCCCAGCTGTCGGAAATTTGTGCTTTTAAGGCGGCGATGGTGCGGGCGTTTTCTTGGTCTTGTTTGTCTTTTTTGTCGGCAGGACGGTATTCAAAATGAATGGTTAAGGTCTTGCCGTCTTCGCTTTGCACCAGTGTTTCTATTTGTTCTTGGTAAGTCTCGCCGTCTTCATCTTGTTTTTCAATCGTTTTTGGCTCTGCCAACGCAAATAAACGTTTATTATCATTATCTTTGCGGTTGTCTTTGGCGGTGTCGGCGGCGATAAGACGGAAAAACACTTCTCGGCCGTCTGAAAGTTTAAAACGGTAATTGCTAAAGTTTTCGCCTGATTTGGTGTAGTACTGGTCTTTGTTTGCCCAATGTAATAGCACTTCTTCGCCGCTGTAGGGAATGGCATAGGTGTCGCCTTTGTAACGGCGTTGGCTGATGAAATCAGCCTTCCTCATAGTAGCGGGAAAAGAAGGTATAGAGATGGGAAAAAATCACTGCCTCGCTGTGGCTGCCTGCTTTTTGGGCTTGGGCTTGCTGTTCGGCTTCTGCTAACTCGTTTTGCCCTTGATTGGCTTGGTGAAAGGCTTGCCGTACTTTTTGCGGCAGCGTGTGAGTAAGGTATTGGTTAATCTCTTCCGCTCGGCTGTTTAAGATGCGGTAAATACCAAAATCCAAATCCGCACGGTCAGTTTGGAAGATTTCTTGGAGCTTTTGGGTAAGTTGGGGGAGATGGTGCATGGTTTTGTTTCCTTGTTTAAATTTCAATCACCAAAAGAAAAAATATGAACGCAATTTGGATAAAATTTTCGTTTTACATTTCCAATATTTCATAGGGGCATCGCAATCTCCCCACAAAAAATATCTATTTTCTTTATAAGCATTATTGTCTACATCTTTTGTTAATTTAGGAATATTTCTCTGATACTTATCAATAATAAAAGAAAAATATTTCCCAGTCTTTTTTATTTGTTCTTCTTTCAAAGGCATAAAGCAAGATTGTCCATTTCCTTCAGCACTATTTGAATAAAAGAAACTATCGTAACCAAGTTTTTCTGCCCATTCTTTAATCAAAAATGTGCTTTCTAACCAGACTAACTCTAATGTTCTCATTTTCTCAAAATCTTCACCAAGCTGTTTTGAACGATTTATTCTTTTTGAAAGTTCTTGATGAAAAACTTTGTCTGATTGCCTTTTGTCTAAAATATGATTAGACATCTGATTAGATGGAAAAACAGGTGGAAGAGCCAATCCCAAATATGGAGAATATTTCAATAAGTCTTTCTTCAATACATCAATAGAAGTCTTATCTATTTGCCCTGCATCAATTGCTTTAATGCCAACGCTCCCAATAGGATCATCTTGCCAGCAATCAATCAACTTTAATGGTTTCTTTACGTCTAAAATATATTCTTGAATCAGAAACTCATTAGCAAAATGGGAAAATTCAATAAAATAATCTTGAAGTCTCATTTCCCGTCCCATACTAGAAAAAATATTAACAACTAATAAAGTGTTTTTCTTATTTTTCGATATAACAGCTCTATTTTTATTAGAGAACATACTAGATATTCGCATCGCGCAAATTTCTGGAACGGTACTAAAATGCCCCAAAACGGGTATATTATCTGTAGATACAGAAGATTGGTAAACTTTCATAATATGAAGACAACTTAATTACTTTAATTTTTATAAACACTACCTATCGTAGACAGTTCTATATTATTTCCCACTCGATTACAAATAATTCTCGCTCCTCTGCTTTTTGGTTTAAGCTCTCACGCATTTTCTTTTTCAAGTGATCACGCTCTTCGTCAATCTCTTCTTCTTTATACTCTATCAAACGACGTTGTCTCTTACGTTCCCGTTTTAGATTGCCAATTTTTTCTTCTAAATCAATTTTTTCTTCTAAATCATCAGCTTCGGAAGATTGCCTTTCAGCATCTCGAATTTGTTTATCAAGACTTTCTAGCTCGCGTCCAAGATTGTTTTTTAAATCTTCTGCCCAACCATCAAGCTTAATTGTTTCTTGATTAAAATAGTTTAAATTTCTATTTTTAGCAATTTTCTGACAGTTTTCTCCTCGTATTTTTAAATCAGACTCAAATACTGGTAACGATATAATCCCAGGTAACACTATGGATTGAGCTGGTAATTTCAGCAGCTTTTCTGGATCATCGTCTTGCAAAAGCTCACCATTTTCTGTACACGCACTAACAATCAGCTGTTGCTCTGTTTGAACAGTGGATTGTAACGTGAGTAAGTGCACTGTAAGCTGCCCCTTTTTACCTCGATAAGATTCAAGCGTACTCACTTTCTTACCATAAGCATCGTAATCAAATTTTAGTTTAGCTGGTGGACATTGACGATTTCTAGCCTGTTCAATTACTGCTTGTGCGAGTGGATGACTTATACGATAAGTGTAAGCCTCAGCCCCTTGACTATCAGGTAAAACGTATCGTCCAAGTAAATCCGTTTTCCCTATTAGATAGTCTGGTAGCTGTTTGAGCGTGAAGCCCTCGCTATCAAACTCTGCATCATTTGCTAGTTCACTTTGAGTGAGCTGCATCAATAAACTGATATATTTATTTTTGATGTCATTTGTTTGATCACTAATACCTTGCAGACGTTTCTGCACTTCTTCATCAAAATGTTCGAGCAGTTTTTGTTTAGTTTCACGCATTTTTTCATCTATCATCTCTGCATTTTCATTTTGAAGTTTATCAAAGGCCGTCTGAATTTCTGCTTTAGTGCGGCAAGTCTGATATATCTCAACAATGCGCTTTTCAATATCAATACCAGACCCTATGCGCCCCAAAATTTCATCACTAGCACCAAAAACACCATCAAATAATTGAAATTTTTGAGCTAAAAGTTCATAAACTCGGCGATCTGCTTCATTCGTTTTGTCGATAAAATTGACAACGACAACATCATATTCCTGTCCATAACGATGGCAGCGTCCAATACGTTGTTCTACTCGCTGTGGATTCCAAGGCAAATCATAATTGACAATTAATGAACAGAATTGCAAGTTTATCCCTTCGCTTCCTGCTTCTGTTGCAATCATAATGGTTGCTTTTTCTTTAAAATATTCAACTAATGCTGCACGGGTATCTGCAGTTTTCGATCCCGTAATCTTATCCGATCCCTGATGCTTTTTAAGCCAGTCTTGGTAAATTTTCCTTGCTTCCTTACTATTATTATCGCCATTAAACAGAACTATCTCGTCCCCATTTTCACCACCATAAGGGCTATTTTTCAACAACTCAAAGAGATATTCTTGGGTTCTCTTAGATTCTGTAAAAATAATAGCTTTTTGAGGCGCATTTAATTCAGATAGTTTTATAAAGGCAGTTTCTAAGCTAGCTAATAATGCTTTCCCTTTTTCATCTTTATCAATTTGTTCTGCTAACTCAATGTAACGTCTTAATTCTTCAATTTCCTCTTGAATAATATTTTGAGCTTTTAGTGGAGAATTACTTTCTTGTTCATCTTCCCACTCCTCGGCAGTCTCATCAAAAGTTTCATAATCACCACTTATATCATCAATAAACCCATCTATATCTTCTGGCTCATCAAAGTCACCCAATGAATTTTCTAATCTTTTTATAATGGTACGAAAAGCTCCTGCTATTGCTCTTGGACTAGAGGCTAATTGTTTCCACAACACCATACGAATAAGATGCTTTTGTCTAGTGGGAATGGCATAGCTTTCATCTCGTCGTAAATACTCTCTCACTAAATCAGCAAAAGCCTGTTCATTTAGACTAGGCGTAAACTCTTGCACCATAGGAATCCGTTTAGTATAAGGTACATAAGTTGCAACATCTCTACGCAAAGTTCTTTGACAGAAACGTTGAATACGTTTTTTCAATTGTTCAAAATTGGTTCCACTCCTATTCGCAAATTTATTTTTAAAACTTTCTAAATCACCAAATATTTGCTCATCGATAATGCTAGAAAGCCCATAAAGCTCCAAAATTGAATTCTGTAAAGGTGTTGCTGTAAGTAAAACCTTTGATCGAACATGATTTAAAGCCTTCTTTAAGGTATTACTCAGTACATTCTTTTTCTGGTAAACATTACGTAAGCGATGGGCCTCGTCAATAATTGCTAAATCCCAAGGAATACTTTCAAGATCTTTATATTTACTTTTTGCAAATTGATAAGAACAGATAACAGGAATATTTTGTTCAAACGGCTTTTTTCCTTGATTTTTTAATTCATTGTAACTTTTAGTTTCTAATATAATACATTCAATACCAAACTTTTCTTGTAGTTCTTGATGCCATTGCTTACGCAAATTTGCTGGTGTAATAATTAATATTTTTCTTTTTCGTTCCGCAAAACGTTGAGCAATGACCAAACCCGCTTCAATGGTTTTACCCAATCCAACTTCATCTGCCAGCAAAACACCGCGAGACAAGGGATTTTGGCAAGCAAAAATTGCCGCATCAATTTGATGTGGATTAATATCAATTTTGGCATCAACTAAAGTTGCGCCAAAATCATCAACATTATTAGAAGCCGTTTGCTTACTTAGCTGCCAAGCTATATATTGGGATTGATGAGGAGTCAATTGCATTTTATATACCAAAAGAATAAGAATTAAGATTAATTATAACAACTAAGATACGGAAAAAAAGATAATTTATTGATTTGATTTTATATGCTGAAAAGTGGCGGAAGACAATGGGAGTCGAACCCACCCAAGATTGCTGGCAACCTTAACAGGATTTGAAGTCCTGCCGTTTCACCGGAAACGCCTATCTTCCGAAAGTGCGTTCACTTTAAAGGAAATCGGCTGATTATTCAAGGTGTTGCTAGGGAAATTTAATCAATACAGCACACTTGATAAGTTAGGGCTGAATTTTCAACAAAAAAACAGTATGATTAAGGCTAATTTTCCTAGAATGGCATAAATGAAAATAGGACAGCACTATGAACAGCCTATTCCAACAACTTCCTTCCATTGATAAATTGCTAAAGCAGCCTGAAATTGCGTCTTTGATCGCAGAATTTGGGCGTAGTGCGGTGGTAAAAATTTGCCGCAATTTGCTTGAAAATGCACGCACTGAAATAAAAAACACGCAAAAAATACCGCACTTTTTTCACAATAATTCCACGCTAATCGCGGAAATTCAAAAACAATTACAAGCCCAGCAGCAAGTGAAAATTCAGCCTGTGCATAACTTAACAGGCACCGTGCTGCATACTAATTTAGGACGTGCGTTGTGGGCGAATGCTGCGCAGCAAGCGGCGTTATTGGCGATGCAAGAGAATGTGGCATTGGAATATGATTTGGCGGAAGGCAAGCGTAGCCATCGAGATAATTATATTAGCGAATTATTATGTGAACTCACGGGGGCGGAAGCCGCTTGCGTGGTGAACAACAATGCAGCGGCAGTATTGCTGATGTTAGCCACCTTTGCGGCAGGCAAAGAAGTAGTGATTTCGCGTGGTGAACTCGTTGAGATTGGCGGTTCATTCCGTATTCCAGATATTATGCAGCAAGCAGGGTGTAAACTGGTGGAAGTGGGAACAACAAATCGCACCCATTTGGCGGATTATCGCCGTGCGATCAACGAAAATACCGCCTTTTTAATGAAAGTTCATAGCAGCAATTATCAAATTTGTGGCTTTACACATTCTGTCAGCGAAGCGGAATTAGCACAACTTGGCAAGGAAATGAATGTACCTGTGATGACGGATTTAGGCAGCGGTGCGTTAGTCGATCTCAGCCAATATGGCTTACCCGCTGAGCCTACTGTACAGGAAAAATGGCAGCTGGGTGTGGATTTAATCTCATTTTCTGGGGATAAATTACTAGGTGGCCCACAGGCTGGTATTATTGTTGGGAAAAAATATTTTATTGATCAATTACAATCTCACCCGCTAAAGCGGGCATTACGTTGCGATAAAGTGATTTTAGCGGGCTTAGAGGCGACCTTGCGTTTATATCTTCAGCCTGAAAAATTAGCGGAAAAACTCACCAGTTTGCATTTGCTCACGCAGCCTGTGTCGGCATTACGCCAACAGGCGGAAATACTCAAAGTGCGGTTGGAAAATCAGTTAAATTTTGCCTACACAATCCGCGTGGAAGAAAGCCAAGCACAGATTGGCAGCGGCGCGCAGCCTTTAGCGAAAATTCCCTCTGTGGCGGTAACCCTTGAAGAAAAAAACTCGCAAAAATTGACCGCACTTATCCAGCGCTTCAAACAACTTCCCCAACCAATTATTGGTCGCGTGGAACAAAATAAACTTTGGCTCGATTTGCGTAGCCTTGCCAATTTTGAGCGCCTACTAAATACCTTGGAGCAACTATGATTATTGTTACCTCAGGCCACGTTGATCACGGTAAAACCGCGTTACTACGGGCTTTAACAGGCACGAATGCCGATCGCCTACCTGAAGAAAAAAAGCGTGGAATGACCATTGATTTGGGCTATGCCTATTTGCCGTTGCAAGAGAAAACGCTTGGTTTTATTGATGTCCCCGGCCACGAAAAATTTCTTTCTAATATGCTCGCCGGCTTAGGTGGCGTAAATTACGCAATGTTGATTGTGGCGGCAGATGAAGGCATTCAACCACAAACAGCGGAACATTTAGCCATTTTGCGTTTATTGCATTTTGAGCAAATCATTGTAGTGCTGACGAAAGCGGATAAAGCCAGCGAATCTCAAATTAATAAAGTAAAACAATCGCTTATTCAGCAATATCCATTCTTGACAGAAAGCCCATTTTTTATTACTTCCGCCCAAACAGGACAAGGCATCGCAGAATTACAACATTATTTAGCCAATTTGCCTGAACTGGCAGACCGCAACAAACCTTTCCGTTATGCCATTGACCGAATTTTTACCATTAAAGGGGCTGGAACGGTGGTAACGGGTACGGCTTTTAGTGGACAGGTTGCAATCAATGATGAGCTTTATCTTTCCACAGGGCAAAAAGTACGCGTAAAGAATATCCACAGCCAAGATAGCCAAGCTGAGCTTGGTGAAGCTGGACAGCGCTTGGCGTTAAATATTCAAACCGAGGTTTCGAGAGAGGCGATTCAGCGTGGGGATTGGCTTTTTTCTCAACCGCCACGCTCGCCAACGGATAGGATTACCATTGAAGTCGAGGCTGCGCAAAACTTGCAAGAAAGCCAAGCAGTGCATATTTATCACGCGGCATCTCGCACCACGGGAAAACTCACATTATTACAAGCTAAACAGCTTGCCCCACAACAAAAAGCCTTGGCTGAGCTAATTTTGCAAGAACCGCTATTTTTAACCTATGGCGATAAATTAATTTTACGCACAGGCGATGCAAAATCCTTATTGGCGGGTGGTAAAGTGGTTGAAATCCATTCACCAAAACGTTATAAGCGAACCGAAGTGCGGTTGAATTTTTTGCAAAATTTACTCACCGCACAACATTCCGCTCAACGCTTAAGCTACTATTTACAGCATCGTCCTATGCAGTTGGCTGAATTAGCTTGGCTGGAACAAATGGAAGAAACCCAGCTCAACGCCTTGATTGCCGATAATCAGGAGCTGGCTTGGCAAGGTTGCGCGTTTAGCCAAGACTATCAACAAAGGCAATCCGATAGACTTATTGAAACCTTGGCAAATTATCATCAACAGCAGCCAGACCAGCTGGGATTAAGCAAAGCGCGTTTATATCGCATTGCGGCCATTAATCAGCCAGAAACCTTGATTTATCATTTTATTGAAAAGCTTTTGGAGCAAAATAAAATTCAGCAAACACGCGGCTGGTTACATCTTCCTGAGCATAAAATTCGTTTCACCGCAGAAGAACAAGCCTTATGGCAAAAAGTGCTAGCCCATTTTGAGCAGCAACAAGGACAAGCCCTTTGGGTACGCGATCTGGCTAATTTGCTCGATCTTGAAGAAAGTGAAATGCGTAACTTTCTCTACAAAGCAGGCAAACTAGGCTATCTCACCCCCATCGTGCGTGATCGTTTTATGCTCACCGAAACCCTTTATGCTTATGCTCGCTGGATCAAAGCATTTATTCTGCAACAGGGGGAGATTTCCGTTAATCAGCTGCGTGATGAATTGCAATGGGGCAGAAAAATGACGGTGCAATTAATGGAATATTTTGATCGATGCGGATTTTTACGCCGTAAAGGCAATGTGCATTTATTGCGCGATAGGGATTTGTTTGATTTGTAATGATAATAAAAATTGGCTTTAGCTATTTTATAGCTAAAGCCAATTTGGAACTAAAAAATATAGCGGTAAAAACCGCTATATTTTTATATATTATTCAGATGCTGAAGCTTCTTCAGCTGCTGGACGATCTACTAACTCAATGTATGCCATTGGTGCATTGTCCCCAGCACGGAAACCACATTTAAGGATACGGGTATATCCTCCAGCACGTTGTGCAAAACGTGGACCTAATTCGTTGAATAATTTCGCAACAGTTTCAATGTTACGTGTACGCGCAAAAGCTAAACGACGATTTGCAACACTGTCTTCTTTTGCTAATGTGATTAACGGCTCAACTACACGACGTAATTCTTTTGCTTTTGGCAATGTTGTCTTGATGATTTCATGACTAACTAATGCACTTGCTAAATTACGGAACAGCGCTTTACGATGGCTGCTATTACGGTTCAGTTGACGACCACTCTTACGATGGCGCATGATCTTATCCTTCTCAGAAAAATCTTAACCCAATGACCACTAATCTTCAGCAATACTTGCTGGTGGCCAATTTTCAAGGCGCATACCAAGTGATAAGCCACGAGAAGCTAGCACATCCTTAATTTCAGTAAGTGATTTCTTACCAAGATTAGGTGTTTTTAATAGCTCAACTTCTGTACGTTGTACTAGATCACCGATATAGTGAATTGTTTCTGCTTTCAAACAGTTAGCAGAACGAACTGTCAGCTCTAAGTCATCAACAGGACGTAAAAGAATCGGATCAAATTCCGGTTTTTCTTCCTTGACTTCAGGCTGACGAACATCTCGCAAATCAACGAATGCATCTAGTTGCTCTGCTAAAATTGTTGCTGCACGGCGAATCGATTCTTCCGGCTCAATAGTGCCATTTGTTTCAAGCTCAATAACTAATTTATCTAAATCAGTACGTTGTTCAACACGAGTCGCTTCTACATTATAAGCAATACGTTGAACAGGGCTATAACAAGCATCAACCAATAAACGACCAATAGGACGCTCTTCATCTTGGTTATGAGCACGTGAAGAAGCTGGCACATAACCTCGGCCACGCTGAACACGAATACGCATATCAATTGATGCGTTTTCGTCTGTTAGGTGGCAAATTACATGCTCAGGATTCACAATCTCAACATCACCATCATGGATAATGTCAGCTGCAACAACAGGGCCAATTCCAGATTTATGTAGTGTCAGAAATACGTTATCTTTATTCTGAACTTTAACCGCTAGGCCTTTTAGGTTAAGAAGCACTTCAAGAATATCTTCCTGAACACCTTCTTTACTACTATACTCATGTAAAACACCATCAATTTCTACTTCAGTTACAGCACAACCTGGCATTGAAGAAAGAAGAATTCGGCGTAATGCATTACCTAGAGTATGGCCAAAACCACGCTCTAACGGCTCTAAGATCACTTTAGCATGAGTTGGGCTAATTTGCTCAATATCAACTAAACGTGGTTTTAAAAATTCTGTAACAGAACCCTGCATTTTATCCTCTCTTTGCTACGAAGCTTTAACTATTATTTAGAATAAAGCTCTACGATCAGATGTTCGTTAATATCTGCTGATAAATCAGAACGTTCAGGAACACGTTTGAACACACCTTCCATTTTTGCAGAATCAACTTCTAACCAAGTTGGTTTTTCTCTTTGCTCTGCTAGTTCCAATGACGCTTTAATACGAGCTTGTTTCTTAGATTTTTCACGAATAGCTACAACATCATTAACTGAAACTTGGAATGATGGAATGTTAACAACACGACCATTCACAACTACTGATTTATGGCTCACTAATTGGCGAGCTTCAGCACGAGTAGCTGCAAATCCCATGCGATAAACAACGTTATCCAATCGACCTTCTAATAATACTAGTAAGTTTTCACCAGTATTACCTTTTAAACGGTTTGCTTCTTTATAGTAGTTACGGAATTGACGTTCTAAAATACCATAGATACGACGAACTTTTTGTTTTTCACGTAATTGACTACCATAGTCTGACAAACGCGGTTTACGAGCACCGTGTTGACCGGGTGCTGTATCAATTTTACATTTTGAATCAATCGCGCGTACTCCTGACTTAAGGAATAAGTCAGTACCTTCACGACGGCTTAGCTTGAGTTTTGGACCCAAATATCTTGCCATTTTCTTTCTCCAACTATCCTAATACGTCTTACACACGACGTTTTTTCGGTGGACGACAACCGTTATGTGGGATTGGGGTAACATCAGTGATGTTCGTGATACGGAAACCCGCTGCATTTAATGCACGGATTGTTGATTCACGACCAGGACCCGGCCCTTTTACCATAACTTCCAAGTTCTTTAAGCCAAATTCTTTGACCATTTCCGCACAACGCTCTGCCGCAACCTGCGCAGCGAACGGAGTTGATTTACGAGAACCACGGAAACCTGAACCACCTGCAGTAGCCCATGCTAGAGCATTACCTTGACGGTCAGTAATAGTAACGATTGTATTATTGAAAGATGCGTGAATGTGAGCAACGCCATCTACAACTTGTTTTTTTACACGTTTACGTGCACGAACTGGTGTTTTTGCCATTTAATTTACCCCGACTTATTTCTTGATCGGCTTACGTGGACCCTTACGGGTACGCGCATTAGTTTTAGTACGTTGACCACGCACCGGTAAGCTACGACGATGACGTAAACCACGATAACAACCTAAGTCTAATAGACGTTTAATGTTAAGTGTTACTTCACGACGTAAGTCACCTTCAACGGTAAATTTACCAACTTCGTCACGCAGTTTATCAATCTGCTCTTCAGACAATTCTCTGATCTTAACGTCTTCAGCAATTCCTGTTGCAGCACAAATAGCTTTTGCTCTAGTTTTGCCGATACCGTAAATTGAAGTTAATGCAATTACAGTATGTTTTTGATCAGGAATGTTAATGCCTGCAATACGGGCCACTATGCACTCCTATTATTTTAACTAAATTGATATACTGATCTTGAAAAGCCCGTTTTCAGGATACTCAAACAGTATATCAAGGACATAAATGAGCTGAGCATTATATATGCCCAGCTGGTTCTTTGCAAGAAAAATTATGAATTAACCTTGACGTTGTTTATGCTTAGGATCGCTGCACAATACACGTACAACACCTTCACGTTTAACAATTTTACAGTTACGACATAATCTCTTTACGGAAGCACGAACTTTCATTGCTTATCCCTTATCTATATGGCATTACTGCCCTAAACCTTTAAGGTTTGCTTTTTTCAGCGCAGATTCATATTTATTTGACATTAAATAACTTTGAATCTGAACGATGAAATCCATAATTACAACTACAACAATCAACAAAGAAGTTCCACCAAAATCAAAACGAACGTTCCAAGCTGATGTCATAATATAAGGAACTAAACATACAAACGTAATATATAGACCGCCAATTAAAGCTAAGCGAGTCATAATTTTATCAATATAACGTGATGTTTGTTCACCTGGTCTAATCCCTGGAATAAATGCACCAGATTTTTTCAAATTGTCTGCTGTTTCACGTGGATTAAATTGCATCGCAGTATAGAAAAAGCTGAAGAATATAATTGCGATAGCATAAACGATGAGATATAACGGCTGACCTGGATGCAATAGCATTGAAAGATCAGTTAGCCAATCAAAATTTGTTCCTTGTCCAAACCAAGAGGTTAATGTTGCTGGGAACAAAATTACACTTGAAGCAAAAATTGCCGGCATTACGCTTGCCATATTCACTTTCAGTGGAAGATGAGTAGTATGCCCACCTAAAATTTGACGACCTTGTTGACGTTTAGCATACTCAACTTTAATTCTACGTTGTCCTCTTTCAACAAAGACAACAAAGAAAACTACTGCAAAAACAATTACAGCGATTAACAGAAGCGCTAACAAATGTATTTGCCCTTGGCGAGCTTGTTCGATTGTTGCTCCTATCGCTGATGGTAATCCTGCAACAATACCAGCAAAAACAATTAAAGAGATACCATTACCAATACCGCGTTCTGTAATTTGCTCACCTAACCACATCAAGAACATTGAACCTGTTACTAAGCTAATTACCGCAGTAAAGTAGAAACCAAAACCTAAGTTTGGCACTAAACCTGGTAGCATATTTGGTAAACCAGTTGAAATACCAATTGCCTGAATAGTAGCAAGTACTAACGTTGAATAACGAGTGTACTTACTAATTTTACGGCGACCTGCTTCACCTTCTTTCTTTAATTCAGCTAATGCTGGATGAACCGTTGTCAGCAATTGAATGATAATAGATGCCGAAATATACGGCATAATACCTAATGCAAAAACTGACGCACGACTCAAGGCACCACCAGAAAACATATTGAACATATCAATGATGGTACCTTTTTGTTGCTCAAGCAATTGAGCTAAAACAGCTGCATCAATACCAGGAACCGGAATGAAAGAACCGATACGAAAAACAATAAGAGCGCCCAATACAAATAGTAATCGAGATCTTAGCTCTCCTGTTCCACCTTGTGTGGTTCTACTTTGATAACCTGGTTGTTTAGCCATTTATTAATTATTCCTCAACTGAACCGCCAGCTGCTTCAATCGCTGCTTTAGCGCCTTTAGTTACGCGTAAGCCACGAATAGTTACAGCACCTTTAACTTCGCCTGAAAGAATAACTTTTGCAAATTGAATATCTTTAGTTAATACATTAGCCACTTTTAAAGTGTCTAATGTTACAACATTACCTTCAACTTTTGCTAAATCATTCAAACGAACTTCCGCAGTTACCGCTGATTTCATTGAGGTAAAACCAAATTTTGGTAAACGACGATATAAAGGCATTTGACCACCTTCGAACCCGCGACGAACACCGCCACCAGTACGAGATTTCTGACCTTTATGACCACGACCACTTGTTTTACCTAAGCCTGAACCAATACCACGACCTAAGCGTTTTGCACTATGTTTAGCACCTTCAGCCGGAGATAGAGTATTTAAACGCATTCTCTTATTCCTCCACTTTAACCATATATGAAACTTGGTTAATCATTCCACGTACTGCAGGAGTATCGATTAACTCAACAGTATGGTGCATACGGCGAAGACCTAGTCCACGCAAGGTAGCTTTATGCTTCGGTAAACGAGCGATAGAACTACGAACTTGAGTTACTTTAATAGTTTTAGCCATTGTCCATTACCCCAAAATTTCATCAACGGTTTTACCACGTTTAGCGGCAACCATTTCTGGTGATTTCATATTTGCTAGTGCATCAATTGTTGCACGAACAACGTTAATTGGGTTAGTTGAACCGTATGCTTTAGAAAGAACGTTACGAACACCAGCAACCTCTAATACTGCACGCATTGCACCGCCTGCAATAATACCAGTACCTTCACTCGCAGGTTGCATAAATACGCGAGAACCTGTGTGAGTACCTTTAATTGGGTGTTGTAAAGTGCCTTCATTTAAAGCCACAGTAATCATATTGCGACGAGCTTTCTCCATCGCTTTTTGGATCGCTGCCGGAACTTCGCGCGCTTTACCATAACCAAAACCAATGCGACCGTTGCCATCACCAACCACTGTCAATGCAGTGAAACTCATGATGCGACCACCTTTAACTGTTTTTGATACACGGTTTACCGCGATTAGCTTCTCTTGCAGTTCACCAGCTTGTTTTTCGATGTTTGCCATCTAAAATTACCTCTATTAGAACTGTAGACCAGCTTCACGGGCAGCATCCGCTAAAGCTTGGACGCGACCATGATATTTAAAACCGGAACGGTCGAATGCTACGTCTTTGATGCCTTTTTCTAAGGCTCTTTCTGCAACAATTTTACCAACTACTGCAGCAGCATCTTTATTACCGGTATATTTAACTTGCTCACTGATTGCTTTCTCAACTGTAGAAGCAGCGGCAAGCACTTCTGAACCGTTTGGTGCGATTACTTGCGCATAGATATGGCGAGGAGTACGGTGAACTACTAAACGAGTTACACCTTGCTCTCTCATCATATGACGAGCGCGAGCTGCACGACGGATACGAGCTGATTTCTTATCCATAGTGTTACCTTAATTATTTCTTCTTAGCCTCTTTTGTACGTACAACTTCATCAGCGTAACGTACACCTTTACCTTTATAAGGCTCAGGACGGCGATAAGCACGAATATCTGCGGCTACTTGACCGATTAACTGTTTGTCTGCACTTTTCAGAACGATTTCTGTTTGTGATGGACATTCACCAGTAACGCCTGCAGGTAATGTATGCTCAACAGGGTGTGAAAAACCTAAACTTAATGCAACTACGTTGCCTTTCATTTGTGCTCTATAACCAACACCCACCAATTGTAACTTCTTAGTGAAGCCTTCAGTAACACCGATAACCATTGCATTAACTAATGCACGCGCTGTACCCGCTTGTGCGTCAGCACCAACCACGCCTTCACGAGGAGTGAAAGTTAATTCATTATTATCTTGTTTAACTTCAACTGAGTTATGAATAGTGCGAGATAACTCGCCATTCTTACCTTTAACTGTTAGTAGCTGTCCGTCAAGTTTTACCTCAACGCCGGCAGGAATACTAACAGGTGCTTTTGCAACACGAGACATTTTCCTACCTCTCTATTAAGCTACATAACAAATAACTTCACCGCCTAAGCCCTCTTGACGAGCTTTGCGATCAGTCATTACACCTTGAGATGTAGAAATTACAGCTACACCTAAACCACCCATAACTTTTGGTAATTCGTCTTTACGTTTATAAATACGAAGACCAGGACGGCTTACGCGTTGAATGCTTTCTACAACTGGTTTCCCTTGGAAATATTTTAAAGTGATTTCCAGTTCAGGTTTAGCACCTTCTAAAACTTTAACACTTTCAATATAACCTTCTTCAGCTAATACATTGGCAATTGCCACTTTTAGCTTGGATGAAGGCATACTGATCACAATTTTATTCGCAGCTTGACCGTTACGAATACGGGTCAACATATCTGCGATTGGATCTTGCATACTCATTGTGCTTTTACTCCGATTCCAAAATAAAGTAGTAAATTACCAACTTGCTTTTTTAAGGCCAGGGATTTCGCCACGCATTGCTGCTTCACGAACTTTAATACGGCTTAATCCAAACTTACGTAAGAAACCGTGTGGACGGCCAGTTTGGTTGCAACGGTTACGTTGGCGGCTAGGGCTTGAATCACGTGGTAAAGATTGTAGCTTTAACACGGCTGCCCAACGATCTTCATCTGATGCGTTTACATCAGAGATGATTTTTTTCAATTCCATACGTTTAGCATAGAATTTCTCAGCGAGTTTTACGCGTTTTACATCGCGTGCTTTCATTGATTGTTTAGCCATTTGTAACCTGCCTTATTTACGGAATGGGAAATTAAAGGCAGCCAATAGTGCTTGACCTTCTTCATCGCTGTTAGCAGTCGTTGTGATAGTGATATCTAAACCACGAACGCGATCTACTTTATCGTAGTCGATTTCTGGGAAGATAATTTGCTCACGCACACCCATACTGTAGTTACCACGACCATCAAATGATTTCGCGCTTAAACCGCGGAAGTCACGAATACGTGGAACAGCAATTGTAATTAAACGTTCAAAGAACTCCCACATACGCTCACCGCGTAGTGTTACTTTACAACCGATTGGATATCCCTGACGGATTTTAAAGCCTGCAACAGATTTGCGTGCTTTAGTAATTAAAGGTTTTTGACCGCTAATTGCTGCTAAATCCGCTACTGCGTTATCTAGCAATTTTTTATCGGTCAATGCTTCACCCACACCCATATTCAGGGTAATCTTTTCGATTCGTGGGACTTGCATGACAGACGAGTAGTTGAATTTCTCTTTCAATTCATTAACTACTTGATCTCTGTAGTAATCATGCAGTTTCGCCATCGCATTACTCCAGTTTTTGATTAAATAATTTCATTGTTAGATTTAAAGAAACGGACTTTTTTACCGTCTTCAAATCTAAAACCTACACGGTCAGCTTTGTTTGTTTTCGGGTTAAAAATTGCAACATTTGACGCATCAATTGGTGCTTCTTTTTTCACTAAACCACCTTCTTTTCCTAATGCAGGAACTGGTTTTTCATGTTTAGTGATAATGTTGATACCTTCAACAACAACTTTACCGTTTGGTAACACTTTAGTTACCTTACCACGTTTGCCTTTGCTTTTACCAGCAAGAACAATTACTTCATCATTTTGACGAATTTTTGCAGCCATTTCTTACTCCTTATAGTACTTCTGGTGCCAAAGAAATGATCTTCATAAACTTCTCAGAACGAAGTTCACGAGTCACAGGTCCAAAAATACGAGTACCGATTGGTTGCTCTGTGTTATTATTTAAAATTACACAAGCATTACCATCGAAGCGAATGACTGATCCATCTGGGCGACGAACACCCTTCTTGGTGCGCACAACAACTGCTTTTAATACATCACCTTTTTTAACTTTACCGCGTGGAATTGCTTCTTTCACAGTAATTTTGATGATATCACCAATAGCAGCGTAACGACGGTGCGATCCACCTAGAACCTTGATACACATTACACTGCGAGCGCCTGAGTTATCAGCAACGTCCAGCATAGTCTGTTCTTGGATCATCTTAGTACTCCGCTAAAATTAATAACACCCTTTCGGGACGAACCTATCCAAGCTATATGGATAGACTGCGAATTCTACTACAAACTCAAGACATAAATCAACAACAGTCTTCGTAAAAAATGGATTATTTTGACAAATTAATTTATCGTCAAAAATAATCCATTTTATTCATCTAATTTCTTTATCTAAACGCTATAAAACCTAATGTTTATACTCATAGCGCAAATAAAGTGCAGTTATTTTTCCGTAAGTTTTGGCTTAATAACTGCATAAATCACGCCTGTTAGCACCGCACCAATAGCAATTGCCGCTAAATACATTAATGGCTGAGTTACAAATGGAATCACGAATAAACCACCGTGTGGGGCTTGTAAGCCGATGGATAAGCCTAAAGAAATCGCGCCAGCCACTGCACCACCAATAATGCTTGATGCAATTACGCGCACAGGATCAGCCGCCACAAATGGCAATGCACCTTCAGAAATAAAGCATAAACCTAATACGAAAGAGGCTTTACCTGCATCACGTTGATTAGCAGTGAATTTTTTGCGTGCTAATAATGTAGCAATTGCCATTCCAATCGGTGGCACCATACCCGCTGCCATTACCGCAGCCATTGGGGTGTAAACGCCAGAAGCGATTAAACCTGTGCCGAAAGTATAAGCCGCTTTGTTCACTGGGCCGCCCATATCCACACACATCATCGCACCCAGCACCGCGCCTAATAACAACGCATTGCTTTGTCCCATTGTGTTGAGCCATTCCACTAATGCGTCCATTAAGCCTTTTACTGGTGGATTGATCAGATAAATCATCACCAAACCGACAATCGCAGAACCGAGCAATGGCAAAATTAAAATCGGTTTTAATGAACTTAAGCTGGCTGGTAATTGAATGGCTTGGTTTAAGAATTTCACCACATAACCTGCAAGCAAGCCGGCAATAATCCCGCCTAAAATCCCTGCACCTGCGGTGGTAGCGAGCATACCGCCAATTAAACCCACGGCTAATCCGGGACGATCAGCGATAGAAAACGCCACATAACCTGCGAACACGGCAATCATTAAGTGGAATGCTGCACCGCCACCAATATCCATCAAGGCTTTTGGTAAACCACCTGCAATATTCGGATCTTTAAAGGCTTCAATCCCAAACATAAAAGAAATAGCGATTAGCAAGCCCCCTGCGACCACCAATGGCAACATATGGGAAACCCCTGTCATCAGGTGTTTATACAAGCCTTTACGCTCACCCGTGCTTTCTTCGCTGACTTGTACTTTAGCTGCATTTGCCCCTGTGTAAATTTTCGCTTCTTTGAAGGCTTTTTCAAATTCTTGTGCTGTTTTCTTCAGCGCAAGCCCAGTGGAGGTGCGATACATCAGCTTGCCTTCAAACTTGCTTAAATCCACATCAATATCAGCAGCAATAAAAACAAGATCCGCATTCGCCACATCTTCAGGGGAAATGATATTGCTCGAACCCACTTGTCCACGGGTTTCCACTTTCACATTCCAGCCTTGCTTTTTGGCATATTCAGCAATGGCTTCCGCAGACATAAAAGTATGCGCCACGCCTGTTGGGCAAGCGGTAACTGCCACAATATTTTTCGTTTGATTAGAAAAATCTGGCGCATTTTGTACCGCACTTTTATTTTCCGCCCCATTTGAATTTTCCGCAGGCTGATATTCCACCGCTTCCGCCTGTGCCTGTTTCAAGGTCGCTTCTGGTGCATTAAAGGCGTTTTCCACCTCTGCCACAAACAGTTTTTTGCCTCGTAATGCGCTGTTATTTGGCGCACCACCTAAGGCGATCACTAAATCCGCTTGGTTAGCTTCTGCCACCACGTCATCGCCTTGCTGTTTTGCTGCCGCAGCCAGCACCTGTTTAATCAAAAAGGCTTTGGCATTGCCTAATTGTTGTGTGTTTGTCAAAAAAATCTTCATTGTTCTACCCTTTAATCACTGAAATTTCTACTTTTTCTAAGATTGGTGTTAATAACGCAGGATCACTCACGCCCACATTGCTTTGCGATACCGCAAAGGCAGACACCGCACTGGCAAACGCCAAGGTGTCTTGCTGTGAAAGTGATTTACTCAAGCCATAAATTAGCCCTGCCACCATCGAATCGCCCGCGCCCACGGTGCTAACCACTTGTTCACATTTTGGTGGCTTCGCTTGGATCACACCTTGTTCGCTTAACCACAAAGAACCGTCCGCGCCCATTGAAATAATCACATTAGCAATGCCTTGTGCGCGTAATTTTTCTGCGGCAGCGATGATGTCTTCTAGGGTTGGTAAGGAATGCCCTGCCCAAGCCTCAAGCTCACGATGATTGGGTTTCACTAGCCAAGGATTGGCGGATAACCCCGCACTGAGTGCTGCATTACTGCTGTCTAACACCACTTTTACGCCAGCTTGTTGTAGCTGTTTGAGCCAATCTGCAAAATCTGTTGGACTAACACCGCGCGGCAAGCTGCCACACACTGCGACAATGTCAAAATCTTTGCATAACAACAAGGATTGCTGCACAAAATTTTGCCAATCTTGTGGTGAAATTTCATAGCCTAGGAAATTGAGATCCGTAACATCGGCCTCTGTTTCGGTGATTTTCACGTTTATGCGAGTTTTACCCGCCACACGCTGAAAGCGATCTTCTAAGCCTAGCTCCGCAAACATTGTGTTGAAATCCCCTTGATTATCACGACCAAGGAAACCACTCACCGCTACATCAACGCCTAAATCTTTCAACACTTTTGCCACGTTGATGCCTTTGCCTGCAGGGAATAAGCCCAAGGTTTCCACCGTATTCACTTCACCCAGCTCAATACGTTTTAACCGCCCCACTAAATCATAGGCGGTATTTAACGTGATGGTTGCCACTTTTGCCATTATCAACTCCTACTCACCTAATCCTACTCACCCAAGCCAGCTTCAATCGCCGCACCAATGCCATCAAGGGCTTTTTGTGCTTCTTCACCAGTTGCTACGAAACGTAAACGATGTCCTTTCACCACACCAAGCGCCACTACTTTCATCAAACTTTTAGCGCTAACTAATTGGCTATCGCGATCCACATTTTGCACTGCTACTGAGGCGTTATATTTCTTCACTTCATTAACTAATACGGCGGCAGGGCGTGCGTGCAAACCGTGTTCGTTACGCACCACAAACACCGCTTCAACACTTTCGCTTGGATCTTGATTATCAAGTGCGGTGGTTTTTTCTGCAGTTTTTCCACTAGCTGTGTTACTTTCGCTAATCACTTCAATGTGATCTGGCTCTTTCGGCGATAAAGAGGACACTTCTTCCCCCAAGCCGTCCGCAATGGCTTTACCAATGGCTTCAATGGCTTGTTTGGCATCTTCACCCACCGCGCTAAAACGTAAACGATGTCCAAGAGTTGCGCCCAATGCCACGATTTTCATCAGGCTTTTAGCGCTAATGGCTTCACCGCCACGGGTGAGATTTTCCACCGTAATTTTTGAGGCGAATTTTTTCACTTCATTCACTAACACAGCCGAAGGGCGCGCGTGCAAGCCGTGTTCATTACGCACGGTGAATGTACCGATAACCGTGCCTGCATTTTCGCTACTGGTATTGGCAGGCGCTGGGCTTTCAACGCTCACCTCACCACCATTAAGTGCGGTCAAAATTTGCTGAGAATTTCCGTTTAATAAGGCTTGCTGCACGGAATTTTCTAGTAATCGTGCGAGTAGCTCATCAATTTGCTCATTCACGCAAGCCACCGTTAGCACGCCTTTCACTTCTTTATGATTATGCTGGAAAGCTTGCTTTGCGCGGCTGAACGCAAGGGCATTTTTCTCGTTGCCTTGCACCGAATCGGTAAGCCATAAGCCGCCGCCCAGTGGCAATGCAGGAGAGGCGATCACCTCTGCCACAAATTGATTATTCACCGCGCCTTGGTTTTGCAATTTGCCGGCATTAATCGCAATTAAAGTAAGCAGGCTTTCAGTATCCACATCAAGGCTCAGATCTTCGCTTTTCACTTCCAGCGTTTCTTCGCCCATTAAAATGGCACGGAATTTTTCTACCTCTTGTAATGTCGCCAATTTCGCCGCTTTTTCTTCATCGCCTAGCACTTGAGTAAGCTGACGCAGCAAGGTTAAATGCTCATCTGAACGGGCAGCAATGCCAATCACCACATAGGCTTTGTTGCCGTCGCCCCATTCAATCCCTTGTGGAAACTGAAACACTTGCACGCCCGTTTCTTTCACCATTGGACGTGTTTCCAACGTGCCGTGTGGAATGGCAATGCCGTTGCCTAAAAAGGTGGACGTTTGCGTTTCGCGCGCCAACATTCCTGCTAAATATCCTGCTTCCACATTGCCCGCTTGCTCAAGCGCTTGCGCCACCAATTCAATGGCTTGCTGTTTATTTTCGGCTTGTGCCGATAAGTGAATATTTTTTTCTGATAAGTTAAGCATTTTCCCTCCAGAATATTGGTTTGAATACCAAATGGCGTTGTGATACTAGCTCACTTCTTCGCAAAACCAATTTGGCGATACGTTTTACTGATGATTTGCTTAACGCTTTATTAAAACGCTTGCTGAACGTTAAGCAAAAACCTTTCAGCTTAAATAAAAAAAGAAAAGGTTACTGATTAAACATCAGTAACCTTACACATTATTTTCCTGTACAGACTTTCAACACTTGATCGCTACCTTCTGCGATATAACCTTCATCTAAGGAACGCGGCTGCCCTTTTTGTAGATCTCGCATTGCATCATAAATCCCTTGCGTTGCACTTGGCTGGCTGATTTGCGACCAACAATTTGCACTTAAGCGATTGAAATTATTCTGTAATTCAGACGCGAACACTACACCACTATAATAAGCATAAACTTGGCTATCCACGCCACCGCCTTGGTATAATTTCGCTTTCACTTCTTCAATCGGCACTAAAATACGGTTGAGATACCAATCATTCACGCCACTGGCAAAAGAATTCACATCATAATCTTCATTTACACGCCCTGAATAGGTTTGCACCGTTGCTGCATACGCAGAGGCATAGGATTTTTTATCGATTTTCTCTTTATCTAAATCGATCACTTTTTTCTCGTTGTCCATAAACGGCACATAAGAAGTCAAAGAAGAACACGCCACTAAAAAGGCACTTAACACTGAAATTGAAATAATTTTGAACATAACTTATCCGTTTTTTGTTAATCAGATTTTTCTTATTATACTGATTATAATTTGAATAAAAAGCCAAATTTCCGTGATTTTTTCACCGCACTTCGCTTTCTAAATCCGCCAGCGTATTAAAATTTTGGAAAGCCTCTTTCTGATCGCGAAAATCTACCGCAATCGCGCCATTTTCTCGCATAAACTGCAACATTCGCCGCTCACCGCTGTGTAAATAAGCAGCGAGCTTTTCCGCCAGCAAGGTGGAAACCAAACAAAATGTCGGGTGTTCACACTCACCATCGGTAGCATAAGTGAGTAAAACTGACGAATTTTCCCCCGCACTTTGACGATCTTGCAAAGATTGAAAAATGGGCTGCTGCAATTTTTCCAATAAATTCAAGGGTAAAAAGGGGCAATCACAAGGCACAAACAGCACAAAATCGCTCTCCGCCCGTTTTAGCCCCGTTAAAATGCCACTCAACGGCCCTTGAAAATCCGCCAATTCATCGGCAAACACGGGCAAACCAAGCTGCGCATAGCGCTCTTGATTGCGATTGGCATTCACCGCCACCTGCGCCACCTGATCTTTCAAGCGCTGATAACAATGCCACACCAACGGCTGCCCACGAAAAAGCTGCAACCCTTTATCCACACCACCCATTCGCCTTGCCCGACCACCAGCAAGAATCACTGCACTGATTTTCATTTGCCCTCACTTTGCTTTTTAGCCTATCAAATGGCCTTATTCTACTTGATAAATCCGCAAATAAAAAAGTGCGGTGGAAAAATTGTGCGTTTTTCTACCGCACTTATTAAAGTGCTTTTTTCCGCCAGCTTATTCCTTTCTCCCCGCAATTACAGTATTATTTAGCCCTTTATTATCCAAGGTAAGGAACTGTTATGAAATGTCATCGTCTAAATGAGGTGTTGGAATTGTTGCAACCTTATTGGTCGCAAGATCCTGATTTGAGCTTAACCCAGATTTTGCAGAAAATCGCTGATGAAGCGGGGTTTGATAAACCTGTGGCAGAATTAACGGACGAAGTGATTATCTATCATTTGAAAATGTATGGCACAGATAAGCACGAGCCGATCCCTGGGATTAAAAAAGATTATGAAGAAGATTTTAAAACTGCGTTGCTAAAAGCGCGTGGCATTATTGAATAAGGAAAGTTGTAATGAAAAAATTTCTTGTTGCCTTAGCATCATTATTTTTTGTAGCGAATGTACAAGCCGCGGATTTAACCGAAGGAAAACAATACATTGCGTTAAACACTGAACGCGCAGTTCAGCCTGAAGTGATTGAGTTTTTCTCTTTTTATTGCCCTCATTGTTATGCTTTTGAAATGGATTATCACATTCCTGAGAAAGTGAAAGCCGCCCTGCCTGAAGGCACAAAATTTAAGCAATATCACGTGAATTTCTTAGGTTTTCAATCAGAAAATCTCACTCGCGCTTGGGCATTAGCAATGGCCTTAGGCGTAGAAGAGAAAGTCAAAGCACCATTATTTGAAGCTGCGCAAACTGCGGTGAAAAATCGTGATCAAAGTGCGCCAAGTTTAGACGCGATTCGTCAAATTTTTATCGATAGCGGGGTAAGTGCAGAACAATTTGATGGCGGTATTAACAGCTTTGCGGTAACGGGTTTGTACAATCAGCAAGTGCAAGCGGCTGAGCGTTTTAATGTACACGGTGTGCCAGATTTCTATGTAAATGGTAAATATCGTGTGAACCCTGAAGGGCTATCGCACAGTGAAGAAGGTTTCATTCAAGATTATGTAGAAACCGTGAAAGCCTTGCTACAAAAGTAACAAATAAATTGCAAAACTAGGCAAAAATTGGTTTAATGCGTGCCGATTTTGAATTCGCAATATTGAGGATATTATGGCAGAAAGTTTTAGCGTAACGCGTCGCTTTTTTGACGATAAAAACTATCCCCGCGGTTTTGCTCGCCACGGTGATTATACAATCAAAGAATCCCAAGCTTTAGAGCAATATGGTCAGGCTTTCAAAGCCTTAGATAGTGGTGAGCGTGCGCCTGTAACAGAAGAAGAAAAAGCCTTTGTGGCATTTTGTCAAGGTGAGCGTCAGCCAGAAACCTTCTTTGAAAAAACGTGGAATAAATACCGCACTTTAACCAGCACCACAAAACGTGTTTATACTTTATCTGGTGTGGTAGCGGATAACCTAGAAGAGATGAGCAACGCGGATTAATCTGCCTAGCAAGATCATAAGGCTTGAGCAATCAAGCCTTTTCTTTTTGTTGGCAACGAATAATGAGAACTATCAATGCAAGCCTTACCTATCGAAAAATATGATGAATTATTGGCAGAAAAACGCCAAAAATTGACCGCACTTTTAGCACCCTTTGATGCGCCAGAATTAGCGGTATTTGATTCGCCAAAACAACATTATCGTATGCGTGCTGAATTTCGTGTTTGGCATCAAGATGATGATTTTTATCATATTATGTTTGACCGCCAAACGCGCAAGCCTTATCGCATTGATCGTTTCCCCATTGCCAGCCAGCTTATCAATGAAATGATGCAAGCCTTGCTGCCCCTGCTCAAACAGCAAACCATTCTCAAGCATCGTTTATTCCAAATTGATTATCTCAGCACCCTGAGCAATAAAATTATCGTCAGCCTGCTTTATCACAAAGTCTTAGATGAACAATGGCAACAGGCGGCGGTAGCATTACGCCAAACCCTGCAACAACAAGGTTTTGACGTGCAGATCATCGGGCGTGCCTCTAAACAAAAAATTTGTTTAGATCAGGATTATGTGGACGAAATTCTGCCTGTAAACGGCAAAGACTATATTTATCGCCAAGTGGAAAACAGTTTCACGCAGCCTAATGCGGTGGTAAATGGCAAAATGTTGCAATGGGCGATTGATTGCACCCAAAACAGCCAAGGGGATTTGCTCGAGCTTTATTGTGGCAACGGCAATTTTTCCATTGCGCTGGCGCAGAACTTTCGTAACGTGCTAGCAACAGAAATCGCCAAACCATCTGTTGCTGCTGCGCAATTTAATATCGCCGCGAACCAGATTGATAATTTACAGATTATCAGAATGTCGGCAGAAGAATTTACCCAAGCAATGAACGGCGTGCGTGCCTTTAATCGTTTAAAAGGCATTGATTTGCAAGCTTATGATTGCAATACCATTTTTGTTGATCCGCCACGGGCAGGGCTTGATCCTGACACGGTAAAATTGGTGCAACAATATGATCGCATTTTGTATATTTCCTGCAATCCGTACACTCTATGCGACAACTTGCAAACCCTATGTCAAACCCACCGCATTGCGCGTGCGGCGCTGTTTGATCAGTTCCCTTATACTGAACATATGGAATCCGGTGTATGGTTGATCCGAAAATAGCCGTGCAACTGATTTGCGAAACAAAAAATTCGCAAAATTTCACCGCACTTTGTGAACAGCAAGGCTTAATCCACCAGCCATACAGCCCGCTGGCCTTGGTGCAAACGGAACAAAACGGCATTGAACGTTTAGAATTACGCAAATTAGACGAACCCAAATTAGGCGCGGTGTATGTAGATTTTGTCAGCGGTGCAATGGCGCATCGGCGCAAGTTCGGCGGCGGACGTGGCGAAGCCATCGCCAAGGCCGTTGGCATTAAAAAAGATTATCTGCCTAGCGTCATTGATGCTACCGCTGGGCTAGGGCGTGATGCCTTTGTCCTTGCTGCTATTGGCTGCCAAGTGCGCTTAGTAGAACGCCACCCTGTGGTCTATTTATTGCTGCAAGACGGCTTGCAACGGGCTTATCAAGACGCAGAAATCGGCGCAATGATGCAGCAAAATATGCAGTTATTGCCCATAAAACAGATTGATGAACTTGCTCAACAAGGCACGAAAGCAGACGTGGTGTACCTTGACCCGATGTACCCCCACAAGGCAAAAAGTGCCTTGGTGAAAAAAGAAATGCGCGTTTTTCAGCATTTAGTGGGCGCAGATGAAGACGCAGACGACCTGCTCGCCCCCGCCTTACAAATCGCACAAAAACGTGTGGTGGTAAAACGCCCCGACTACGCCCAATTTCTCGCTGAAAAAGCCCCGCACTTTAGCCGCGAAACCAAAAATCATCGCTTTGATATTTATCTTGCAGAATAAGAAACAACACAAGTGCGGTAAAAATTTTGCTATTTTTTCACCGCTCTTATTTGCAAATTCTCGCCATCTTGCTTTCTTAAACCAGAAAGAATGAGTACCAGAATTAAGCCGAATAAGCTGGACGTTAGAAAGGTATAGCTAAAAGCTTGTTGTAGCTGTTCGACAGTTTCCCCAAGGGCGTTGCGGTATAAGCCTAAAATCACCGAAGAAACCGCAATGCCAATGCCAATTCCCACTTGCTGGATCACGCTCAGCATTGTTGAGCCTGCGCTGGCGTTGTTGTCGGATAAATCGCCGACGGTTAAGGTGTTGATCGCGGTAAAACTGACCGACATACAACCGCCGTATGCCAATAAAATCAGCACCATCTGCCAAATTGGCGTATGGCGTTGCAGTAAGCTCATTGCGGCAATCACGAAAGTCATCACAATGGCGGTGCTGATCAGCGTTTTCTTATAACCAAAACGAGAAAGAATGCCTCGAATCAGCGGCTTGAACGCCATTGAACTCACGGCAATTGGCACCATTAGCCAGCCTGCCACTTCTGCGCTGTAATGAAATACCACTTGGAGCATTAGCGGTAGCAAAAACGGTACGCCCGAGCCACACAGACGAATAAATAAATTGGCAATAAAGCCTAAACGAAAAGTGCGAATATGAAACAAAGAAAGAGGCATTAGCGGATTGTGAACGCGTTTGGCATAAAGATAATAGCAAGCCAGAAATGCCATTCCCACCGCCAGCACCACTAACGCAATCCAAGTTGCGGTGAAGTGTTCTGCCACTAGATCCAGCCCCAAGGTCAAGCCCACAAGCCCGCCCGCAAACAGCACGAAACCCCATTTATCTAAACGGCTCACCTGCCCTTTCATATTTGGCATATAAATGCCTGCAAGGAAAATCCCTGCCAGCCCAATGGGAATATTAATTAAGAAAATCCAATGCCAGCTCATATAAGTTACGATTAAGCCACCCAACACAGGCCCAAGGATTGGCCCAATAAGGCCTGCCATCGCCATAATATTCCACGCATTTAACAGCTGATTTTTCGGCACGCTACGGATTATCGCAAGGCGCGCAACAGGCATCATTAACGCACCGCCAAGCCCTTGTAAAATACGGGCAAAGATCAATTGTGGCAAAGATTGCGATAAAGCACACGCCACCGATCCCAGTACAAAAACACCAATGGCAGCACGAAAAACCTTACGCGTACCAAATTTATCCGCCGCCCAACCGCTTAACGGAATAAACAACGCCACCGTCAAAGCATAGCTAATGATCGCCAACTGCATATTCAGCGGCGATTCATTTAGACTGCGCGAAATAGTCGGCAACGCCGTATTCAAAATGGTCGCGTCTAAGGTTTGCATAAAAAAGGCAACGGCGGCAATCCACGCCAAGCCTGTATAATTTTTCGTTTCTGTCATAAAAATTCTGCGATTTTGCACCGCACTTTATTTCATTTGTTGTTGATACCAATGAAAAATAAATGTGGCAATTTGCTCAACCTGATTGATGTCCAAATGTGGCACAGTGCAGCTTAAAGGGTAATCGGTGGCGAGCGCAATCACTTTTTCATCAAGCTCAGGCAAGGCTTTCTCCATTGTTTTGCGATGCAATAAAATCTTTGCAATAGGTTCGTGTTTGAAACCTTCCACCAAAATCAAATCCGTCAGCTGCGGATCAAATTGCGCCGCCAAATAGCCTAAGCTCACGGGCTGTGCGGTTTCCGTCATCAATGCCCAACGGTTATCACAAGCCATTACCACTTGGCTCGCACCTGCTTCTTTCATTCGCCAGCTATCCTTGCCCTCTTTATCCACCTGCGCGTTATGATGGCTGTGCTTAATCACCGCCACGCGCAAACCGAGATCGGCAAGCTGAGGTAAAAGTTTTTCCAGCAAGGTGGTTTTGCCACTGCCGCTGTATCCTGTAATGCCAAGCATCGGGCGCATTTTATGTCCTCTATTTGAGAGTTAATTCAGCAATTAAATTTAATAATGATCTTTTTTGTGAAGAATATCACAGATTCATTTATTCAAATATCTACTACGATAATAAAGTGCGGTGTAAATTTCACCCATTTTTATTCAAACACCTTCAACACATCTAAACTCACGCTTTCACCGTTTAAATAATCTTGCAGGGCTTGGCTGACGAGTGGGTTGCGTTCTGCTTGTCCGTCTTGTTGGATATAATGCTGAAATTCTGCGGGAGTGAGCCATAAACCGCCCTCAATATCAGGATCACTTGGACGGATAGGCTGTTGTTCTTCAAGCTCTACAGCAAATACAAAACGCAAATAATCTTTTTGGCTGCGTGGGGCGTGCCATTGGTAGATTTTGATCAGCTTGCTTGGCGTTGCGTCAATCCCTGTTTCTTCACGCAATTCGCGTATTGCGCCGGCAAGGATTGTTTCATTTTGCTCTAAATGCCCTGCTGGTTGGTTTAAGGTCATTTTGCCGTATTCAAATTCTTTGACAAATAAAAATTTGCCTTGGCAATGCACTACGCACGCCATTGTTATATAAGGTCTATGCATTGGATTTCCTTAATTTTAACCGTTGATAAAGCGCTTCTAGCTCTTGGGAATTCAATTGATAATACTGCCCTAATGGCAAATTTTCTACATTAAATCCTGCCATTTTGCGGCGAATTAAACGCAAAGTGGGAAATCCGATATGTGCGGTCATTCGGCGAACTTGGCGGTTTTTGCCCTCACAAATTTTAATTTCTAGCCAGCTTGTGGGAATGTTTTTTCGCTCGCGAATAGGCGGATCCCGTTGCCATAAAAAATTTGGCGCAGAAATCAACCGCACTTTCGCCGGCAAGGTTTTGCCATCTTTTAACATTACCCCTTGACGCAGCGGTTCAAGCTCGCTCTCTGTTGGCTCACCCTCCACTTGCACGAAATAGGTTTTCTCTGTTTTGTATTTAGGATCAGCCAAACGGTGCTGAATTTCGCCGTTGTTGGTGAGAATTAACAAGCCCTCACTATCACGATCCAAACGCCCTGCGGGGTAAATCTGCGCAATGGTAATAAAATCTTTCAGCGTTTGCCGCCCATTTTCATCGCTAAATTGGCTTAGCACATCAAAGGGCTTGTTAAACAGCACCACTTTGGTTTGGGCGAAATTCGGTGTACTTGTTTTTTTACGCGCAAAATGCTGAACCGTTTTTTTGCGTAAATTTTGCCGTTCTTGATGATTACGGCTTGAAAGAAATTTTGCCTTCATATATGTTATGGAAATGTTGATTCGTTACTTAACAAAAGACACATTTTTAACAATCATTAATGCCACTTTTGTTAAACATTTCATTCACTATAACACAACATCAAGCATAAAGGAGAAATCCAATGAGTCAAACCCAATCCGCCGTTGTTATCCCACAAGGTGAAAAAATTCGTTTAGATGCACAGGGCGCATTAATCGTGCCAGATAATCCAATTATTCCATTTATTGAGGGCGATGGCATTGGCGTAGATGTAACGCCTGCAATGCAACGCGTGATCGATGCCGCCGTGGAAAAAGCCTATCAAGGCAAACGCAAAATTTCTTGGTTAGAAATTTATGCCGGTGGCAAAGCCAATGAAGTTTATGGCGAAAACACTTGGCTACCAGCAGAAACCCTTGATTTTATTAAAGAATATCACGTTGCGATCAAAGGCCCGTTGATGACCCCAGTGGGCGGTGGCATTCGCTCGCTCAACGTGGCAATGCGTCAAGGCTTGGATCTTTACAACTGCTTGCGTCCAATTCGCTATTACAGCGGCACGCCAAGCCCAGTGAAACACCCTGAAAAAGTCAATATGGTGATTTTCCGTGAAAATTCAGAAGATATTTACGCCGGCGTGGAATGGAAAGCTGGCTCGCCTGAAGCGGACAAAGTGATCCAATTCTTGCAACAAGAAATGGGCGTGAACAAAATTCGTTTCCCACAAGATTGTGGTATTGGTATCAAACCTGTTTCAAAACAAGGCACACAGCGTTTAGTGCGTGCGGCTTTACAATATGTGATTGATAATGATAGAAAATCCCTCACCCTTGTGCATAAAGGCAACATTATGAAATTCACTGAAGGCGCATTTAAAGAATGGGGTTATGAAGTGGCGAAAGAATTTGGCGCAACACTCATTGATGAAGGCCCGTGGATGAAACTAACGAATCCAAAAACAGGGCGTGAAATTATCATCAAAGACTCCATTGCCGATGCGTTCTTGCAAGAAGTGTTGCTCCACCCAGCCGATTACGATGTCATCGCCACACTCAACCTAAACGGTGACTACATTTCCGATGCCCTTGCTGCACAAGTAGGCGGAATTGGCATCTCACCAGGGGCAAATATCGGTGCGGAAGCGGCAATTTTTGAAGCCACCCACGGTACAGCACCAAAAATCGCAGGGCAAAACAAAGGCAACCCCGGTTCATTAATCCTAAGCGGTGAAATGATGTTACGCCATTTAGGCTGGACAGAAGCCGCGGATTTAGTGGTAAACGCAGTCGCCAAAGCCATTGAAAACAAAACCGTTACCTTCGATTTTGCAGAAATGTTAGAAGGCGCGAAATTATGCTCCACGTCCGAATTTGCCGAAGAAATTGTGGCGAATATGTAGCTTAGTGGCAAATTTTTCCCCTTTACTAAATTGGGGACATTTTGATGCGCGCGAACACATCGGTTTGCCCCTACATTGTGATAAATTAGAAAAGATCCGTAGGGTGGGCTTAAGCCCAGCGAAGGGAATAAATTACATTAAATGATGGGCTAAAGCCCATCCTACCCCTACTGTGTGCCTGCCCGAATAGGAGCATTGCGTTGAATAGAGGGCGGACACATCGGTCCGCCCCTACGGGAAAGTGCAATGATAAATGGGAAAAGAGCGGTAAAAAATCTCTGAATTTTTCACCGCTCTTTTTCTTTGCTTTTATTTGTTAATTCAAATAATCATATTCCTCTTGGCTAATCACCGTATCGTAGCCGCCGATGAATTTGTCGGTGTGTTTGCGGATGCCGGTGTATTCTAGGCTCGCATCTTCGTAGCGTTTGAAGCTGAACACGGCACTGTTCATTTGAACTTGGTTGAATACGTTAAGGCTAACCAAAAGCTGGAAATCTTTTTGTGTTAAGCCTGTAACCGCAGAGAATAACTCAGGCTCTAGCACTTCAATCACTTCGCGCAAGGTGTGTTCGCGGAAATCGGTGAGATACATAAACACTGGCACGCGGGCGGCGAATTTAATCAGTTTATCCTGAAGTAACTTGCGTAAGGATTTACGCTCTTTTTCGGCTTCATTGACTGTTTTTTCTTCATCTGGGGTAAGCGGTCGCCCTTCTTGTCTTGCTCCCCCTTTGGTTTTCCTCACTTCAGTAGTGCGGTTGATGATGGTGGTAATGTCTTCTCGTAAGGAGCGGAAGCCCTCAATTTTATCCAATGCTGCCATTGCTTCTTCGCTGTTGCGTAAACGATCAAGGGTAACATTATCCACATTTACCAGCATTGCGCTTTCCCAGCGGCGGGCGAGCAAGGTGGCGGTCATTCCGCTTAGGGCGTAATCTAAAATATCGCCTGCATCAAAGCGGTGCATTGTGCCGCCGTCATAGGAAAGCACTGGCAAGAAGTGAATAAAATCCGCCACTTGTTTTTCTGGGTTATCTTCCGTTGGATTTAATTTCGTGCTGTAATCGCTCACTTGGGTTAAGGCACGATTTAACGCAAAATCAAACACATAGCAATATTCTTTCACCACAATTTCTTGCTGATTGTGATCGCGCATTGTCCAAGGGGTTTGCACACGGAATGCAGCTTGGAAATAGGTTTCAGGGCTTTTTAAGTTGCACAGCATAAAAATGCCTGACCATTCAGGAATGGAAATGCCTGTTAATAATTTTCCGCAACTTAGGGTGATGCTTTTATTTTTCAGCGGATTTTCACCAATGGCGTTGCGCACTGGCGGCAAGGCTTTTTCGCCCACGCCAGCCTTGGTGCCTGCGGCCACCACCACGTTATAATCGTGATAAAACTGATTTTGTGGCATTGCCAACAGATTTCGCATCGCAAAACAACTTGCCACGGTGGGCAAAAACCACACCGTATGCAATAAATTTGCCAATAAATTCACATCGCTATAAGGCATTGGCGGTTTCTCAACGCCGAACTGCAAAGGCTGATCGCCACCGTAACGCAGCCAGTTCAGCCATTGTTGCACTTCATTTTGATACTTAAAGCACGCCTCATCACCCTCGCCCTCGGCGGCGAAAAATTCGTTTAAGTCAAATTCATTTTTATCGCCTTTTTCTGCTACCGCGCGCAGATCTTCCGCCATTTGGTAGGTCATCATCACCATTTTTGGCAACGCAAGATAAGGGTTATCAGGCTTGTTCCCCCACTGGATTTTGGCTTGCTGCTCATCGCTATATGTCCAGCTGAACACCTGTTCTTCGATAAATTCGCCATTGTTTAAAGCGCGGAACGGCGTGCCTGAAAGATAAAGATAGTGGTAGGTGGTAAGCCCCAGCTCATCTTGATCAAATTCTATTTGATCCTTTAATTCAGCGCTCAGCTCGCCGTCATCAAATTGTTCTTTGGTTTTGTTGCGCCACGCGCCATAGTGGTATTCATCAAACACCACGCAATCCCAGTTAATTTCATACACCCAACGATTGCGATCTTTCACCTTGCCCTTGGCGGTGCGGCCGTGTAAATCTTGCAAAGAAAGGAAACAAATCAACGGTTTATGCAGTTTCTCGCTGTGCGTTTTAATGCGATCCCATTCATCAATATTATTTTTATCCACAAATTGCCAATCGGTAAAATCAATGTGGTTTTGCAAATCTTCTTGCCACGCCGTTTTCACTGCTGGTTTAAAGGTGAGAATCAACACCCGCCGCCACTGCATTTGCTTAATTAATTGATAAGTGGCGAAGGTTTTACCAAAACGCATTTTGGCATTCCATAAAAATTGCGGTTCTTTGTTGGCATTTTTCGGATCTGCTCGAAAAGCGTTGAAATAATCCTTTGTGCGTTGCACCGCACGGGCTTGCTCAGGGCGCATTTTAAAATCCAAAGTGCGGTGGATTTTAGGCGATTTTCTTTTTCGCACCGCCACAATGGCTGATTTCACCGCGTCCACATCACAATAAAACCATTCCCCCTCACTGCGTTTTATACCCATTTTCTGCAAGGCTTGATGCACATCGTGATCGTTAAAATAGGAACCGTCATCACGCACAGCTAGCTCATCAAGTTTAATTTGATAAGTTTGGCTAGGCGTTTTCACTGGGTATTGTTCCGCAATGCGTTCTGCCACTTTGCGCGTGGTGTAGCCCACTTTGAGCATATTCGGAAAGCGATTATCGCTGTAAGCATAAATTTTTGGTTGTTGCAGAGAATGTAAATAATTATTCGACATCGGTTCTCTCCATTGGGCGTACCATTGATTCAATAAAGGCGATTTCATCGTTGTTTAAGCCATATTTAGCGTATAACTTTTCATCATTCCACGATTGGCTGAAATCTTGCATTGGGACGAGTTGGTAGCAACTGTATTCCGCTAAAAAGCAAAAATACAAATTCGTTAATTAAAGCGCGTGAGCGTCCCATTGCGAACCATCGCGGACAATCGCATTTAAAATGGTTAGAAGCTTACGCATACAGGCGTTAATCGCCACTTTGAACGCCTTACCATTAGCCCGTAAGCGTTCGTAAAATTGTTTGAGTTTAGGCTCAAAACGCACGCAAACAAATGTGGCCATATACAGCGCATTTCGCACGGCTTTGCGACCACCTGAACAGCGGCTTTTCCATTTGGTGTTACCGCTTTCTTTCGGATGTGGCGCAACGCCAACAAGCGAAGCAATTTGTTTATGTGTATATTGACCTAACTCAGGCAACATTGACATCAAAACGGCTATCGTTTGTGTGCCTAACCCTTTGATGTCTTTAAACTTTTTTATTGTATCGTCAAAATGTTTGAGATGATGTTCGATTTCACTATCCAGCTCATCAATACGCAGACTGAGATAGTCGATATGCTGCTCAACACTGAGTCGTTGTGTGGAATGGACTTGTTCAAGGCGGTTTTTCTCCGCGGAACGCATTTCAACAAGCTGATTACGGCGTGAAACAAGGGCTTCAAGCTGTTCTTGCTCGGGAGTCGGTGGTATGTAAAGCTGTTGCGCTACATTATCACGCATTGCGAGCATCTGGGCGTAAAAAGCCAACATTTTGGCGTCTTTATTGTCGGTTTTTGCTAGTGACTGCGACATCGCAAACTGATTGGTTTGTCGCGGGTTGGCAATCACCACACGAAAGCCTGCGTGGTGGAGTGCTTTAGCTAATGGAAGTTCAAGCCCACCGGTGCTTTCAAGGACAATTAAGTCCACACTGAAACGACGTAAATACTCAATGGTATGCGCAATCCCTTTCGGGTTGTTGGTTTCGGTCTTTGTTCGTTTTTGGTTAGAAAGCCCAATGACGAAATGACGTTTAGCAACATCAATACCACAATAAGTTTGTTCATTCATCATTAACCTGCCTTGCATTCGGGTTTAAGTCTGGCAACTGTTCGGTTTTTTGGTGAAATGTTATCTGCTCTCATTGCTACAACTCGGTTTGTTGCCTGGGGCGTATGCGAGATGCAGATAACAGAGTTTTGTTGCTATTTTATATTAATTTTAATATACAAGGCGTTTCTTGTGGCGTGTTGTGTATTCTTTTTTAAAGTCAGCATAAAATGGAAAAATTTGGTTTGAATGTAAGAAATCACATTTTTTGCTGTTTTTTCATCATCAAAAGGCCCGAAAACTAAATAGGTTTCCGAACAGCAAGAATTGGGTTCACCTAAAATTGGCTTCACTAAATCAACACGACTATCGCCCGAGCCAATGGCATAAGGCACAAATAATTTATAGCGATCGATCCAATCTCGGTTCACTTTCACTTCACCACGGCTAATGTAATTTACCGCTTTATTGGCATAAAATTTCACTGTGTTATCTTTGGTTTTTGCATAGCCTTTAAATTGGGTAGTAAAACCAAAAGGTTTGCGAGAACTGATGAATTCGTTAAAACTAGGTTCATTGAAACTTTTCACCTTATGATAAAGATCTACGGCTTCGTTACTACGAATAAATGTATCCATATTTTCTTCTAATAAATAACGGCTGGCTTGCGAGACCATTTCGCCATTTTCATAGCTGAAAACTTGCGTTTCACCTGTTGAATCTTTTTGCCAAAGGAAATAACACACGCCACCTTTAATATCCACGCCCGAAAAGCAATCCTGTGAATTAGGAAAATCGTGCAACTGGCGAATTTGCGAATCTTGCAACATTGTGGCACGGAACTCATCAAGTCCTTTGCCGCCTGCATACCAACGGGCAGGGATAATCATCACCAAATATTCAGGTTGCAATTTTTTCGCTTGTTCCACAAAGTGTTGATAAATCGGGCTAGCACTGGATTGTGCACCACTATCTCTTAATTGGTAAGGCGGATTGCCAATAATAACGTCAAATTTCATCTCTTTATATCGTTCAAAAAATGGGCTGTAAGAATGGATAAAATGGTAGGCGTGGGTTTCAAGTTCATCACCACGATCAAAAACTTCTTGGCTTGCACCACATTCCGTGCAACGTTCTTTTTCCCATTTGTGGGCTAAAGTGCGGTAAAAAATATGGCCATTTTCATCATCAAAGGCGGTGCAAACGGAATACTCGCCGTTCGCTTCACGGCTGCAATACAGGCTGCGGCGGCTAAGCTGTGCGGTGAGCGTGGTGATGCCGATGCCGAATAATTGCTTGGTGAAAATGTGGTTTAACCGTTCCTGCAAATCAGGAAAATGAGCTTCTAAGCCTTTGATTAGGCGTTTGGCGATCTCGCGTAAAAACACCCCAGATTTACTGCAGGGATCAAGGAATGTTTTGTTGGGATCGCAGAAAAAGTGCGGTGGAATTAAATCCAACATTTTATTTGCCAATAGGGGCGAGGTGAACACTTCATCACTCGACAAATTGGCAAGGCAAGATAACACGTCAGGGTTGTAATTTTTCAGCATTATTGGATCTCACTTTGTTCATATTCGGTGGCATAGGTTTGTTTGATTTGCAAAAAATCGCATAGGCTGGATTGAAAAACCGTGCGATAAGGGTGCGGTTGGGCAGCGTTGCCATTTGGCGTGATGGTGTATTCTTCCCCTACCAAGCCTGAGTAGATAAACGGCACGCGCTTGATTTTTCTCTCGTTAATAAAACTCCACTGAGAAAAAATAATGGCTTTTTTCGCCCGCTCTTCTTCCGCGCCACTTAAATTCGGAATGGGAGAATGCTCGCGCGGGTATTTCACTTCCATTTTTAACGCATCGCCCAACACAATGTTGAAATGCAACAGGCAATCAATGGCATCAAGACATTCGGTTTTTTGGCTGTGCGGAAACAGCCGCGCGTATTCTTGCGCAGCAAAATCAAACAGCCGTTTGCGGCAGGCTTTTACGTTATCTTCCAACAGCTCAATACCGTAAAGACTGCTTACCGCAAGGATTAAATCTCGCTCATAGGAAAGCTGGCTTGGCGATTTAACGTGTTTTTTTCGCTTACTTTTATCTTGGTAATTTTCTGCCGCCACCGCCAACTTACGGCGCAAAATTTCGATCAAAAAATTGCCCGTTCCGCACGCCGGTTCAAGAAAAGTGGCAGCTAACGATTGGGTTTGTAACTTCACCAAATCAAGCATTGCATTCACTTCTTGCTCTCTGGTGTAAACTTCCCCGTGATCCGCCACACGTTTTTTTGAAACTATTTGTTTTTCGTTAGACACTTTAAAATTTGAGATTAGGACTTAAAACTGAAAGTATTATTGATCTTTTTTAAAGTTTTAACAATATTACTTTCATTATCAAAATCACTGCGTGATAGCTTTGCCACGCTATGAATGAAAAAGAAAAATTCGCCGTTAATTTAAGGCAAGCTATGACAAGAAAAGGCTATCCACCAAAGCCTTCAGTGTTAGAAACGATCTTTAATTTAAAATATGAAGGGCAAGACATTACGCCACAGGCGGCTTCGCAATGGCTTAACGGTAAAATGATCCCAAGATTAGATAAGTTAAAGACGCTTGCGATTGTTTTAAATGTAGATTTAAGTGAACTCGTACCGCCAAACAAACTACAAAAATTGCGAACAGCAGAACTTAAACGCATTGGCACGCCCGAAGAATTGCGCTGGGAAAACATCGCCACCCAACAAGACAAAGCCCTTTTCAGCCACTTCCTTGATCTCCCTGAACCCCAAAAAAATGTGGTGCGCGAGGTGATTATGGCGCTATATAAACAACACTGCGAATAATTGGTTTTGTTGTGCTTTTCCATTCCAGCCTAGAGCATTGTGATTTGTTTGTTGTTTGGAAATATTGTTTGGGCAGGCAATAGCATCTGGTTGAATTTTGAATAGGTGCGATATATAATGCAGAACAGGCGATAAGGTTTCCCTTACCGCCTGTGGCTAGTTATTCAAGTGCTACCAAGCTGTCGGGCTGTATAGCAACACGAATAACATGATAAGAATTATAAAGATAATTTTCATCGGTCTGATCTCAAATCAGAAGTTAAAACCAACTGTTCGAGATGTGCCACTACCTGACCCGCCAGTCAGGTAATGACAACACCTGACCAGCCATGGAAAAGTATAGCATAAACCGCCTTTTTAGGCGGTTTTATTTTTTATCTAAACTGTTTTCCCTTTATTGCCTAGAAAATATTATTCGGACAAAACTCAATCTCTTCCGACGGAAAAGTGCGGTGGAAAATTTCCGATTTTTTTACCGCACTTTTTTATTAATCAGCAAAATTCTGCCAAAAATCTAAACGTTCTTTTAGCTCTTGTATTGGCACAAATCGGGCAAAGCGTTCGACTTCTTTTTGCTGATAAAACATTAACACGACAGGGGCTGTTAAGGCGTGGAAACGGCTTGCCATTTCAGGAATATCTGCAATGTTGGCTTGCATTGCAAAAATTTCTGGCTTATCAGCTAAAAGTGGCGCTAATTGTTGCGCTACCGAAGTACAGACACCACAATTTGGTGCTTTAATCAGTAACAAAACCAATGGGTTATCAATAATCTCTTGCTCAATTTGCGCAAGATTTGTTGCTGTATTCATTTTATTTTCTCATTAAAAATGATTTGTAGGATAGGCTTCAGCCCATTGTTTAACGCGATTTATCTCTTTGGTGGGTTTGGTGGGTCTTACCTATCGTTTCCCTTTTGATGGGCCAAAACCTACTTTACTTCTCTCATTAAAAAAGCCATCAAGGTAAGATGGCTTTCGTTACAATTAATCAGCTGATGAATTACATTCCCACTAATACGCAAGGGGTAATGGTTTTGGCTTTTTCGAGGGATTTCACCGTTGTGGCGCGATCACCAATTGGCCCAATCACTACTCGATTCCACTCTGCGCTTGCATTAACGCGAGCATTAAAGCCTGACATTATCAACTTAGCTTGTACATTTTCTGCTTGCTGACGATTTTTAAATGCGCCGCATTGCAAGCCATATTTTTTCTCTCCGCCCGTGTTTTTCGCTACTGCGTTTTCCACTTTTTTCGTGCTTTCTGCTTTCTTCTCAGCTTCTTGTTTTTTCGCTGTTTCCGCTTTTTTAGCTTCTTCTTTTACTTTCGCAACAGGTTTAGCTTCCACCACAGCAGGCTTACTTTCCACCACGCTAGCTTTGGCTGGATCTGGTTTTTTCGCGGCTTCTCTGGCTGCCTGTTCTTCGGCTTTCTTGCGTTCTTCAGCCTGTTTTAAGCGCGCGGCTTCGGCAGCCTTTTGCTCTTTTTCCATTTCGATTAGCACTTTTTTCTGCTCTTCTGTTAAACGCATATTTTTTTCCAAAGATTTTGGATTATCGTCCACAGGCACAGTGCGCGTTTCCAAGGCCTTAATGTAACTCCACACTTCTTCGGGTGGCGTTGGCAAGACGCTTTTTGGCGCTTTTTTCTCTGGCGTAGGCACAACAGGGGCAATTTCGTTAGATTTTTGCTTAAGAAAATATAATCCGCCAGCAAATAGCGCGATCACTAATGCCACGATCGTTAAAACTACTGATTTATTTACTTTCTTTGCTTTCTTATTTGTTGCGCCAGATCGGCGAGAAACATAATCACGTTTAGCCACAATAACACCTTGTTTCCATTAAAAGTGCGGTCAAAATTTAGGATAAATTTACTCAATCAGTGGGAAATTTAACAATTATCCCCAACCATAATAAAAAATAACCGCAATTCTACTGAAAAATAGGGGTAATGGCTAGCAAGTTTTAACTTAAATCTAACGGATCCACATCTAAAATCCACCGCACTTGGTGAGCCTTTTGCGGAATATGCTGTTTAAACTGGTTTAACACTTGCTGTAATTTCGCTTTGGAAGAATGTTGTAGCAATAATTGCCAGCGGTAAAACCCTGCTTTTTTACTAAAGGGCGCGGGCAATGGGCCGTAAATTTGCAAGCCTGCCACATTTTGTCGTTGTAACTGTTCGGCAATGTGTTGTAAAAACTGCTCCGCTTCTTCGCTATGTCGGCTCTGCGCGCGAAATAAGGCCTGTGCGCTATAAGGTGGCAGCCCCATTTGTTGGCGTAACTGCAAGGCTTGCTGAGCAAATTCGCCATAACCCTCTTTTAACAAGGTGCGTAATAAGGGGTGATCGGGATAGTGTGTTTGCAGCACCACTTGTCCGTGTTTTTCACCGCGCCCCGCGCGCCCTGACACCTGCACATAAAGCTGAGCAAGCCGTTCTTCTGCTCGAAAATCCAAAGAAAACAAGGCGTTATCCACATTCATTAAGCCCACTAAGGTAACATTAGGAAAATGATGGCCTTTTGCGAGCATTTGCGTACCAATTAAAATCTGACTTTTGCCTTGCTGAATATCTTGCAAATGCTGTTCTAGCTTGCCTTTGCGCGCGGTGCTATCGCGATCGATACGACTTACTACATAGTCAGGAAAACGTTGTTTTAAGGTTTCTTCCAACTGTTCTGTGCCGAGGCCTGTGGTCATCAAATGGGTTGAACCACAATGCCCACATTGCATTGGAATGGGCTTTTGTGAGTTACAATGATGGCAGCGCAACACGCGTTGATGTTGATGATATGTGTAAGGTTTCTCACAATGCTGACATTCAGCAATCCAGCCACATTCGTGGCAAAACAACACGGGCGCAAAACCACGGCGGTTTAAAAATAACAACACTTGATTGCCTTGCTGTAAATGTTCCTGCATTTTGTTGGCAAGGGCATCTGACAAGCCATTTTGCATACGCTGATGTTTCAGATCGATAACAAATTGCTGAAGTGCGGTACTATTTCCTGCTCTTTTTTGCAAAATAATGTGCTGGTATTTGCCCAACTTCACGTTATTTAAGCTCTCAAGGCTTGGCGTTGCCGATCCTAATAAAATGGGAATATCCAACTGTTTGGCATACACCACCGCCAGATCCCGCGCGTGATAACGCCAACCCTCTTGCTGTTTAAAGGAACTGTCGTGTTCTTCATCAATCACGATCAAACCAAGATCGGCAAATTGGGTAAACAGTGCCGATCTCGTGCCAATGACCACCGCACTTTGTCCTGATTTTGCCCGTTGCCAAGCCTGCAAGCGTTGTGTATCGTTCAAATTAGAGTGCAGCACATCAATTTCCACATTAAAACGCGCCTTAAAGCGTTGCACAGTTTGCGGGGTTAAGCCAATCTCAGGCACAAGCACCAGCACTTGTCGCCCTTTTTTCAAGGTTTCTTCAATGCTTTGTAAATAGATTTCCGTTTTACCCGACCCCGTTACGCCATCAATCAACCACGCCGCAAAGCCTTGATGAAATAAAATTTGCCCTAGCGCCAACGCCTGTTCTTTATTTAAGCGATGTTTATTTTGCTCATTTACGATCGGCTGTTCAATATCTTGCCAAGGGCGAATTTCCGCTAGCTGCTCTTTTTCTACCACATAGCCTTTTTCTTTCAGGTTCTGCCAAATGCTCGCGGCAAAGGGATTTTGCCCTTTTTCCACAGGCTGTGCGGCCAATAATTGCAAGGCTTCTTGCTGTTTCTTCGCGCGTTTCAGCAAATTCTCACGCAAGGCTTGCTCGCCTAATTCTGTAATATGGAAAAAAACTTGCGAATTTTGCACCGCACTTTCACCCTGCCGCAATTTCACTGGCAAGGCTTGGAATAAGGCTTCTCCCAAGGGCGCTTGATAATAATTCGCTGCCCAGTGAATGAGCTGCCACACAGGTTCGTTAAATAAATTTTGTTCATCTAGCACGCTCAAGATCCCTTTGAGCTGTTTTGGTTCGATCTCACTTTCAGTGGGAAAATCCACCACGATCCCTACTCGTTTTTGCGTTCCAAATGGCACAACCACACGCCCACCCATCACAGGGCTTAAGCCTTCGGGCAGAAGATAATCAAAAAATTGGAACAACGGCACAGCCAGCGCTACACGAACAAGTTTCATTATGCGAGCCTTAACAAACAAAAATTGCCCTTATTATAGCGGAATAATCTCGCCCCTTGAATATTCCTTTTTTTTCGGTATAATTCGCGGCTTGAATAAACGATCCTGTTTATGGTGATTCACTATAAACGTAATATTAACCACACTCGGTGCTAAATTCAGTTTTAGAGAGCGGAGTGGCTTCAAATTGAGGTTTTTCTATTATGCAACAAGCTATTCATCCAGAATACAAAGAAATTACGGCAACTTGTTCTTGCGGTAATGTAATTAAAACACGTTCAACATTAGGTAAAGACTTAAACCTAGATGTGTGTAGCAACTGCCACCCATTCTATACAGGTAAACAACGTGTTGTTGATACAGGTGGTCGTGTTGAACGCTTCAACAAACGCTTCAGCATTCCAAGCACAAAATAAGATTGTTGATGATAAAAAACCCTACGCAAGTAGGGTTTTTTGTTGGTTGAGACTTATTTCCCCAAAAACTCCACCGCGGTATCCGGGAAATCGGTGAAAATACCTGTTGCGCCAGCTTGGTTTAACAAAGCATCGTACATTTGGTTTACGTTAGTAAAAAATACAGGTAAAGCATCTTTGCGTACGGTGTAAGGGTGTAATTCCATTTGGTATTTTTTTAGCTCTTGCACCAATGGGGTATAAACCACCTTATCTTTGGTGGAATTTTCTTGATCGATTAGCATATACCAACCTGGCCCTACGCCGTCTGCATATTTTGCCACTTCAGCCATTGCACCATCTTTGAACATCCAACCATAATCATAGTTTACCCATTCGCCTTGCGGATTTTTTTCTTCCGTTTCGTGCCAATCGGTGTAGGCGATAAGCTGGACTAATTTAAGATCCATTCCTAGACTTGGCATTAGCTCAGTTTTGATGCGTTTAAGCTCATTAAAATCAAAGGTTTGCAAATAAACGCGATCGGATTTTTGCGTATAACCATATTTTTTCAGCACTTCCAAGGTCGCTTTGGCAATATCTTTCCCTTCTTTATGATGTAGCCAAGGGGCTTTGATTTCAGGGTAAATCCCAATTTTTTTGCCTGTAGATTTTTCTAGTCCTTGGATAAATTCGATTTCATCTTCAAAGGTGTGAATTTTAAAATGGGATTTCCACATTGGGAAGCGATCAGGGTAAACCTGTACCTGTTTACCATCTACCACTTTGAAATTTTCGGTCATATTGAGCGATTGAATCTCCGCAAGGGTGAAATCCACCACATAATAACGCCCATCTGCGCGTTTACGATCAGGGAATTTTTTCGCCACGTCAGTTAGCCCGTCTAAAAAATGATCGTGGATCACGATTAAATGATCGTCTTTCGTCATCGCTAAATCTTGTTCTAAATAATCCGCTTTTTGCCCGAATGCTAGTGCCTTACTTTCTAGCGTATGCTCAGGCAAATAGCCACTTGCTCCGCGGTGAGCGATAACAAGTTTTTCATTATTGTTCATTGTCGGCATTGCGTTTGCTGATTGCACACAAGTAAATGCCAAGGTGGATAAGGCAACAACTTGAGCTAATTTTTTTAATTTGAATGTCATAAAAACTCCTTTTAGTAAAGTGCGGTGCTTTTTCACCGAATTTTTATCAATAAAAAAGGAAGGGCATTGCTGCACTTCCTTTCTAATTATTCACTATTTACCGTAGTGATCGCCTAATGTGGCTTTATGTTTTGCTTCTTGAATAGTTACGATTAAGAGTAACAATACTGCCAAGATACCGCCAGTGATCATTACATAGAAACCACCGTCCCAGCCGTAGTATTCCGCAGCCCAACCCACAACGGCTGAAGCGGAAACGGTACCACCGAGATAACCAAATAGACCAGTGAACCCCGCTGCTGTACCTGCGGCTTTTTTCGGTGCAAGTTCAAGGGCGTGTAAACCAATCAACATTACTGGGCCATAAATTAAGAAACCGATGGTGGTCATTAAGATAAAGTCAGTTAATTGATACGGATTTTGATACCACGCTTTGCCTGCATATTGCGCAAGTTCAGATTCTGGTGTTGCTGGGTTTAACCATAATGCTACTACCGCAATGGTGGTTAAGATCATAAAGATGAAACCAGTTAAACCACGTTTACCTTTAAATAGGTGATCGGATACCCAACCACAGATAAGCGTTCCCGGAATCGCCGCTAATTCATAAATGGTGTATGCCCAAGCCGTACCTTTGATATTGAAGTGTTTCACTTCACCCAAATACACTGGCGACCATTTTAATACACCATAACGAATCAGATAAACGAACACGTTAGCAATGGCGATGTACCATAACAATTTGTTTTTCAATACATAAGTAACGAAAATTTCTTTTGCTGTGAGATCGTTTTCGTAGGTTTTTTCGTTATAGTCATCTGGGTAATCATTACGCCATTTTTCAATGGCAGGTAAACCGCAAGATTGTGGTGTATCTTTCATTACAAAGAATACAGGGATCGCCGCAAGCATTGCCGCAATACCTGGATAGTAAAGCGCTTGTTGCCATACATCTTTTGCGGTGGCTTGCACGCCGTGTTCACTGAAATAAATCGCACTGGCTAATAACACCATTGCGCCCGGCACCATTCCCCCGAGATTGTGTGCGGTATTCCAGATAGACACGATTGTTCCACGTTCATTTTTTGACCACCAGTGTACCATTGTACGTCCGCACGGTGGCCACCCCATACCTTGGAACCAACCATTAAGGAAAATCATCACAAACATCACTAAAATGCCTGATGTCGCCCAAGGCATTAAGCCCATTAGGGTCATACATAAACCTGAAAGCAACAAACCACAAGGCAAGAAAACTTTCGGATTTGAGCGGTCAGAAATACTCGCCATAAAGAATTTTGACAAACCATAAGCTAAACCCGCACCAGTACCAATAATACCGAGTTCCGCTTTATTATAAAGCCCTGCTTCAATTAACCCTTTCTGTGCTAAATCAAAATTTGCGCGCACAAAATAATATGCCGCATAACCAAAGAAGATCCCTGCAAACACTTGCCAACGCAAGCGTCTATAAGTGGAATCTATCTTTTCTTTTGGCAGCTCCGCAATGTGAGGAGCTGGTTTAAATGGTCCAAACATAGATATTCTCCAAGTTGTTATTTTTTTATAGATGAAATACGTTCTTTTACGAACATTTCCAACATATCATAGCGAAAAAATAAAAAACGAAAAGCAGATAAAGTTTAAGATGTGATGTTTATCACAAAAAAATAACAAAAACTTTTCAATGACGGATAAATAGTGATCTACCTCACATAATTTAATACAAATTCGCTCATTTTATTTTCTAAAACGAACATTTGTCGTATGATAAGGCTGTTAATCTTATCTTTTTATTTACAAATTTAATGTGGGGGAAAAGCGATGAAAAAATCACCGCACTTTTATCAAAATGCACAGGACTTTTCGCCTATTAATACAGACGTAATCATCATTGGCGGCGGGGCTACGGGTGCAGGTATTGCACGAGATTGTGCGTTGCGTGGCATTAATTGTGTGTTGTTGGAACGCCGTGATATTGCCACAGGAGCAACAGGGCGTAACCACGGGCTGTTGCACAGTGGCGCGCGTTATGCGGTGAATGATGAAGAATCTGCGCGCGAATGTATCCAAGAAAATCTCATTTTAAAAAATATCGCGCGCCATTGTATTGAAGACACCAAAGGGCTATTTATCACGCTGCCTGAAGATGATTTGGCCTATCAAAAAACCTTTCTTACCGCTTGCGATAATGCTGGTATTGAAGCGGTGGCGATTGAACCTGATTTAGCCAGACGCTTAGAGCCTTCGGTCAATCCGAATTTAGTGGGCGCGGTGGTTGTGCCTGATGGTGCTATCGATCCGTTTCGCTTAACCGCGGCAAATATGCTTGATGCCAGTGAAAATGGGGCGAAAATTTTTACCTATTGCGAAGTAAAAGGGCTAATCCGCGAGGGCGATCGCGTAATTGGAACAAAAGTTTACGATCATAAAAATAAAGTAGAACGTTTGTTTTTCGCTCCTGTGGTGGTGAATGCTGGCGGAATTTGGGGGCAAGGCATTGCCGAATATGCCGATCTCAAAATCCGAATGTTCCCAGCCAAAGGGGCGCTGTTAATTATGGGCCACCGCATTAATAATCTAGTGATTAACCGCTGTCGCAAGCCTGCCGATGCGGATATTCTCGTGCCGGGGGATACCATTTGTGTGATCGGCACAACCTCTAGCCGAATTCCTTATGATCAAATTGATAATATGGTGGTAACGCCAGAAGAAGTGGATATTTTATTCCGTGAAGGGGAAAAACTCGCCCCTTCCCTACGTCATACCCGCGTGCTGCGTGCTTATGCTGGGGTACGCCCACTGGTTGCCACTGATGATGATCCATCAGGGCGAAATGTGAGCCGTGGCATTGTGTTGCTGGATCACGCAGAGCGTGATGGTTTAGAGGGCTTCGTTACCATCACAGGTGGGAAATTAATGACCTATCGTTTAATGGCAGAATGGGCGACAGATCTCGTGTGTAAAAAACTCAATAAATCTGCCACTTGTACCACTGCTAGCCAACCTTTACCGGGTTCAGGCACAACACAAGAAGAAACCTACAAACAAATTATTTCCCTCCCAACCCCGATTAAAATTTCAGCGGTTTATCGCCACGGGCAACGAGCCACAAAATTATTAGAAAAAGAACGCCTCGATCGCTCGTTAGTGTGCGAATGCGAAGCGGTGAGTGCAGGGGAAGTGCGTTATGCCGTTGATGAACTCAAAGTGAATAATTTGGTGGATTTACGCCGCCGCACCCGTGTAGGAATGGGAACCTGCCAAGCGGAACTCTGTGCTTGTCGAGCGGCGGGCTTAATGGCACGTTTTAAAGTAGCAACCCCGCGTCAATCCACCACCCAGCTGGCTTCTTTTATGGAAGAACGTTGGCGGGGAATTCAGCCTATCGCTTGGGGAGAAGCAGTGCGTGAAGCAGAATTTACCAGCTGGATTTATTACAGTTTACTTGGTTTGAATGATGTTAAACCACTTGATGAACAAGCCACACAGGGGACAGACAGCAATGAAATTTGATGTGATTATTATCGGTGGCGGATTGGCAGGGCTAACCTGCGGTATCGCCTTGCAACAACAAGGTAAACATTGTGCCATCGTAAACAACGGACAAGCGGCGATGGATTTTTCCTCTGGCTCGTTAGATTTACTCAGCCAGCTTCCAGATGGAAGTGCGGTGGAAAATTTTGCAGATTTTTACCCGCACTTTGCTGAGCAAGTGCCACATCACCCCTATACCTTATTGGGAAAAGATCAGGTGCTTGCTAAAGCAGAACACTTTGAACAATTAGCCCAATCGCTCAATTTGGATCTGATTGGCTCACATAAAGAAAATCATCTCCGTGTTACTCCTTTGGGCGGTTTACGTCGCACTTGGCTTTCGGCAAACAGCGTGCCAGCCTTGCCATTATCACAAGCTGAATTTCCCCATAAACGCATTGCAGTGCTAGGCATTGAGGGTTACCACGATTTCCAACCACAATTATTAGCGGATAACTTAAAACAAAATCCGCAATTTGCCCATTGTGATGTGAGCATTGGCTATTTACACATTCCGCAATTAGACCAACTTCGCAACAACGCACGGGAATTTCGTAGCGTCAATATTTCCCAAGTACTGGAGCATAAACTGGCGTTCGGCGAGTTAGTGCGAGAGATCCAACAAGCCGCAGGAAACGCAAGTGCGGTGTTTTTACCCGCCTGTTTTGGAATGAGCGACAATCATTTCTTCAACAGCCTCAAACAGGCGACAGGGCTAAATTTATTTGAACTACCAACACTACCGCCTTCTTTACTGGGAATGCGTCAGCGAAAAGCCCTGCGAGATCATTTTGAAAAGCTGGGCGGTGTAATGCTCAATGGGGACAAAGCGTTGCGGGCGGATATTGAGGATCACCAAGTGAAAGCCCTTTACACGCAATTACATCAAGATGATGCGCTTTATGCTGAGCATTTTGTGCTGGCTTCAGGGCATTATTTTAGCTCAGGGATTGTGGCGGAATTTGAACGGGTTCTTGAGCCTATTTTTGATCTCGATATTATCGGCAACGGCGATTTTGATAATGGCAACCGCCTTTCTTGGACAAGAGATCGCTTTTCCGCTCCGCAACCTTATCAAAGTGCGGGGGTAAAAATTAATGAAAAATGCCAAGTGCAAAAGTGCGGTGAGATTTTAGCGAATTTATACGCTATCGGCTCAGTGATTGGCGGTTACAATAATTTAGAACTCGGTTGTAGCTCGGGCGTGGCGGTGGTTACCGCGCTCACCGTGGCAGAACAGATTCTTGCAGGGGGCAAATAATGAACATTCAACAATTAATCGAAAACGCAAAACAAAATGCCGCCTTGCCACCCACACATCAATATGTGGATAACAGTTTTGAAAGTTGCATAAAATGTACGGCTTGCACGGCGGTTTGCCCAGTATCAAAACAAAATCCGCTTTATCCTGGTCCGAAACAAGCTGGCCCAGATGGGGAACGTTTTCGTCTAAAAAGTGCCGCATTCTATGATGAAGCACTGAAATATTGTACCAACTGCAAACGCTGTGAAGTGGCTTGCCCTTCTGATGTAAAAATTGGCGATTTGATCGTTCGTGCGCGTAATAACCATTTGAAAGAGCAGAAAAAATCCTTGGTTCACAAATTGCGTGATGCGGTGCTAAGTAACACCGACATAATGGGCAAACTCAACACGCCTTTTGCGCCAGTGGTGAACACTATTACAGGCTTGAAAGCCACGAAATTCCTACTGGAAAAAACCTTAAAAGTAAGCCAGCATCGTAGTTTGCCGAAATATTCCTTTGGCTCATTCCGTCAATGGTATAAAAATAATGCCCTTGAGCGTCAGCGTTATTACAAAGACAAAGTGGCATACTATCACGGTTGTTATGTGAATTATAATAATCCACAACTCGGTAAGGATTTAATCAAGGTTTTCAACGCCCTAGATATTGGCGTAATGTTGCTAGAAAAAGAAAAATGTTGCGGATTGCCATTAAGCGTGAACGGATTTCCAAAACGTGCTAGACAACTTGCCGAATTTAACCTTGCTCAGCTAGAAAATACCATTATTAATCAAGAGCTTGATGTGGTGGGAACGTCCTCTAGTTGCACAATGAATTTACGTGATGAATATCATCATATTTTGGGAATGGATAACGCAAAAGTACGTCCACACATTAATATTGTAACGAAGTATTTGTATCAATTATTTCAACGTAAAAACGCACCGCAGTTTAAATCAATGCCGTTGAAAGTGGCATATCACACCGCTTGCCACGTGGATAAAGCGGGCTGGGCGCCTTATACACTTGCGCTACTAAAACTAATTCCTGATTTAGAGGTGGTAATGCTACCAAGCCAATGTTGCGGTATTGCTGGGACTTATGGCTTTAAAGCAGAAAACTATGAAGTTTCTCAAGCCATTGGTAAAACCTTGTTTGAGCATATTGAAGAAGGCCAATTTGATTTTGTGATTTCAGAGTGTGAAACCTGCAAATGGCAAATTGATATGTCCACCAGTGTAACTTGTTTGCACCCTGTTACCTTGTTGGCAAAGGCATTGTGAAAAAATAAGAAAGGGCAATAAAAAACCGCACAGTTAAAAGTGCGGTTTTATTTTTCTAAATTTTTTAAAATCTGAATTACGCTAATTTTTTGATTTGAGCAGATAATTTAGATTTGTGGTTCGCAGCTTTGTTTTTGTGGATTAAGCCTTTAGAAGCCATACGATCCACAACTTTTTGCATTTCTACGAAAGCGGCTTCAGCAACGGCTTTTTCACCTGCTGCTACGGCTGCGTAAACTTTTTTAATGTAAGTACGCATCATTGAGCGTTGGCTTGCATTGTGTTGGCGGCGTTTTTCAGATTGAACCGCACGTTTTTTAGCTGACTTGATATTAGCCAAGGTCAAACTCCTAAAAATTTCTGTTAGTTTATGAGATAAATAAAGGCGTAAACTATGCCTTTCCGTTCCATAATTGTCAATAAACAATTAGCAAAATTTAGCTTGATTACTCGGTGAGACACAACCGAAAGTCTGCATCGTTCGCGAAAAATGCGGCTTTCAAAATTAGAAATTAGCCCACCAAACGATGTGGGCGAGATTTTATCAGTTTTTTTGGCTAGAATATAGCTTAAAAACAAAATTTCTATACAATTAAGCCAAATTTTTCTTCAGCGAGAAAAGCATTTTGAGTAAACGATTATTAAAATCTGGCATTATCGTCAGTGTAATGACCTTAGTTTCCCGCGTCTTGGGGCTGGTGCGAGATGTGATCATCGCCCAAATTATCGGGGCAGGTGTGGCAGCTGACGTGTTTTTATTCGCCAATCGCATTCCCAATTTTTTACGCCGTTTATTTGCCGAAGGGGCATTTTCTCAAGCCTTTGTGCCTGTGTTGGCGGAATACCAAAAAGCCGGCGATCTCAGCAAAACTCAGCAATTTATCAGCAAAGTGTCAGGCACTTTGGGGGGATTGGTTACCCTTGTTACCCTTTTTGCGATGGTCGGCTCGCCCGTCGTTGCCGCCATTTTTGGTACGGGCTGGTTCATCGACTGGCTTAATGACGGGGTAAACGGGGAAAAATTCGAGCAAGCCTCGTTGTTACTCAAAATCACCTTTCCTTATTTATGGTTTATCACCTTTGTTGCCTTATCTGGGGCGATTTTAAACACTTTGGGCAAGTTCGGCGTAATGGCGTTTTCCCCTGTGTTGCTCAATGTGGCGATGATTTGCACCGCACTTTTTCTCGCACCGCACACCCCTAGCCCCGATCTTGCTCTTGCTATCGGGATCTTTATCGGCGGGTTGCTACAATTTTTATTTCAACTGCCGTTCTTAAAAAAAGCGGGGCTTTTAGTGAAACCGCGATGGGCGTGGAATGATGAAGGAGTGAAGAAAATTCGTACGCTGATGATCCCTGCTCTATTCGGCGTTTCCGTGAGCCAAATCAATTTATTGCTGGATACCTTTATTGCCAGTTTCTTGATGACAGGCTCGATTAGCTGGCTGTATTATTCCGATCGCTTGCTCGAATTTCCTCTTGGGCTTTTTGGTATCGCCATTTCCACTGTGATCTTGCCAACCCTCGCCCGCCACCACGTTAATCGTTCAGATAATGCCGAACAAAGTGCGGTGGATTTTCGCAACACAATGGATTGGGGCGTGCGAATGATTTTATTACTCGGCGTGCCCGCGATGATCGGCATTGGTGTGCTTGCCCAGCCAATGTTGTTGGTGCTATTTATGCGTGGTGAATTTTTATTTTCTGATGTGCAAGCGGCCTCTTATTCCTTGTGGGCATTTAATATGGGATTGCTCAGTTTTATGTTGATCAAAATTCTCGCCAACGGCTATTACGCACGCCAAGACACCAAAACACCAGTGAAAATCGGTATTATCGCTATGGTGAGCAATATGGCATTTAACCTGCTTGCCATTCCGTTTAGCTATGTGGGGCTTGCCATTGCTTCGGCGATGTCTGCCACCTTAAACGCCTATTTGCTCTACCGTGGGCTAGCACAGGCAAATGTCTATCACTTTAGTAAACAAAGTGCGGTGTTTTTTGCCAAAGTTTTCACCGCAGGGCTAGCAATGGGGGCTGTGGTTTGGCACTATTGCCCAAGTTTAATCCAGTGGCAACAAATGGCGTTTGTTCAGCGCATTCACTGGCTCGTGTGGCTGATTGCCGTTGCGGCAGTAATTTATGGCGGCGCACTGTTACTTTTAGGCATTCGCAAACGCCATTTAGTCCATTCATAAACGCATTATAAAAATAATGAAAAATTTCACCGCACTTTAATGTGGGAATATTTGCGCAGCGCCTTGCGAAAACGTAAACTAGGGTAAGATTATTGGGGAACATTATGAAATTATTACAACAGAAAAAACGCCATTTACTCAGCGCACTAAGTTTGCTGGCGGGTTGTGTTTTAACCAGTTTAAATGTTTACGCTGAGCATACCGTAGATCTCAAAGTGATTGGGGTAAAAGGGGTAAAAGCCATTGAAAACGTGGATATTTACACCAAGATGATCGATCCTGAAGAAGCGGACGGCTCAGATCGCTATCAATATATCGTGAGTGAAGCCATCAAAAAAGCCTTGCGCGTTTATGGCTACTACAACATTAAAATTGATTTTCGCCTGCAACCTGCCAAAGGAGGCAAACGCCCTGTACTCATCGCTGATGTCAATGCTGGCAAACCTGTTTTGCTCACAGGAATGGATATTCAAATTCTGGGCCAAGCAAAAGACGATGAAGCCTTCAAAGCGTTAGATAAAAAATTGCCAAAACTTGGCGAGCTACTTTATCATTCCAAATATGAAGATTACAAAAGCGCACTGCAATCCCTTGCGCTGGCTCGCGGTTATTTTGATGCAGATTTTGATGTTTCCCAATTATTAGTGCGCCCTTCCACTTATCAAGGCTGGTGGAAAATCACCTTTGATAGTGGCGAACGCTATCGCTTCGGCAAATTCACCTTTCAACGCTCGCAAATTCGTGAAGATTATTTGCGTAATATGATGGAAATTGAAGAAGGGCAACCTTATCTCATCAATGATCTTTCCAGTTTTACCAACGATTACACCTCCACCAACTGGTTTAGCTCGGTGTTAGTGCAACCTAACCTTGATGAAGAAAATAAAATCGTTAATGTTGATGTGCTACTCACGCCGCGTAAAAAAAATGCAATGGACGTGGGGATAGGTTATTCCACTGATGTCGGCCCGCGCTTTCAATGGGGCTGGACAAAACCTTGGATCAACAGCCGTGGACATAGTTTCCGTTTTAATCTTTACGCCTCTGCGCCAAAACAAACGGTGGAAGCGGCATATAAAATGCCACTGTTGAAAAATCCGCTGCGTTATTACTATGAATTTTCCACTGGTTACGAACGGGAAAAAACTAACGACACAGAAACCTCATCAGGCACCTTTGCGGCGTTACGTTATTGGAATCGCGTATCAGGCTGGCAGCACGCCCTTGGGTTGCGTGTGCGTTATGATTCCTTCACCCAAGCCAATCATTCTGATCGCACTTGGTTAGTTTACCCCACGGCGTCTATTAGCCGTACCCGCTTAAGAGGCGGTTTATTCCCAACTTGGGGCGATGCACAGCGTTTAACCGTGGATTTTGGGCATAAAATCTGGCTTTCTGATGCGAATTTCTTCAAAGTACAAGCGTCTAGTGCGTGGATTCGCACCTTTGCCGATAATCACCGTTTCCTAGTGCGTGGTGAGATCGGTTGGTTACAAACCAAAAATTTAGAAAAAATTCCACCCGCACTTCGCTTCTTTGCTGGGGGCGATCGTAGTGTGCGTGGTTACGGCTATAAAAAAATCTCACCCCAAAATGCAGAAGGGAAATTGGTGGGTGCAACCCGCCTTGCCACAGCAACATTGGAATATCAATACCAAGTCTATGAAAACTGGTGGCTTGCCACCTTTGCAGATACAGGGCTTGCGGCGAACAGTTTCGATTTAGAAGAACTGCGCTATGGCGCGGGAATGGGCGTGCGCTGGGCATCACCTATCGGCGCGGTAAAACTGGATATTGCTACCCCAATTCGAGATAAAGACAACAGCAAAAACGTGCAATTTTATATTGGTTTAGGTTCAGAATTATAGGCAACAACAATGACAAAACAACAGCAAGAGGAACAGGCAACGCAATCTCCCCAATCCACAGAGCATCAAGCTCAATCTCCTGTGGTGAAGAAAAAACGCTCACTATGGAAAATACTGCTGTGCTTAAGTGCGGTGATTTTTTTTCCTATTTTTGCCTTGCTCGCCACCCTTGCCACTAGCCAAGGTCAACGTGGACTTATCCAACTGGCAGATAAGTTTATGGACAACCTTTCTATTGAACAGGTAGAAGGCGGTTTGCAAAATGGACTAACCCTGCATAAGGTCAAATTTCAGTCAGAAGGCGTGGATACCCAAATTCAGCAAGCCCATTTGCAACTGGATTTATCTTGCTTGCTGAAAGCTAAAGTTTGCCTGCAAGATCTCAGCATTCAACAGCCACAAATTCATATTGATACGGCAAAGCTGCCGCCTTCGGAAGAAAAGGACAACGATCCTAGCCCAATGAAGAAAATTCATCTGCCTGTAACGGTACAAGCAGACAATGTGCAAGTGCAGGATTTAGCTTTAACCATCGATCAAACGCAGATCAATTTAGCCCATTTTTCCACCGCACTTAGCCTAAACAATGAAAACGGTTTTACCCTTGCGCCAACGCAGATTAATGATTTGTTAGTACAAACTTACGGCACACCAGAAGAAGAAAAAACCACACAAAAAACGGAAAGCAAAGCCACTCAACCAACAGGGCAAGCCATTGATTGGCAACAGTTAGAACAAAAACTTACCCCAGCTTTGCTTGGCAATTTAAAGAAAATTGAGCTGCCTTTTGATCTCCATATTACGGATATTCAAGGCAAAAATTGGCAATATCAACAGCATTTCAACAGCGCAAATCAAACGCAAGAGAATGCACAAAATAAAGCGGCGAAAAGTGAAACCGCGCCTGCCCCTACACAGCAAATTGAGGTGTCATCTTTGCAAATCAACGCAGATGCCACAGGCAATCAAGTGCAACTGCACAACCTGAATATCGCCAGCTCAGTGGGAACGCTGGCAGGGCAAGGCACAATACAGCTGGATGAAGATTTCCCCCTTGATTTTCAGCTTAACAGCCAACTGAAAGGCTATGCGCCATTGAATATTCCACAAGGCGATCTCAGCCTACGGCTTTCAGGCAAATTGCGTGGGCAAACGCAGCTTCATTTGCAAAGCAAAGGGGATATTAATGCAGAGCTGGTGGGCAATGTGGCGCTTAACCAAGAAAAAACGCCCTTTGATCTCAAGCTAACCAGTAAAAGTTTGCAATATCCTTTTGATAAAAAAGAAAAAGATCCGCTAAAAGTACAAAATTTAACGCTCAATCTAACTGGCGATTTGCTGGCTTACCAAGCGCAACTGAATGCCGATGTTTCTGGAATGAGTACACCAAAAACGCAAATTACCAGCCAAATTAACGGCAAACTTTGGCAAGCAAACATTACACAATTTGAGCTTAACACCTTACAAGGCAAAGCAAATTTAAACGGTGAAGTAAACTGGCAAAAAGGCGTGCAATGGCAAAGTGCGGTGGATTTTTCACAATTAAATATCACTCAATATTTGCCTTCAATGCCTGCGGTGCTGTCTGGGCATTTCAGCTCACAAGGGCAAGTTGATGGGCAAAATTGGACAATTAACGTCCCCGATTTAGACATTAACGGCACACTTTCTCGCCAGCCATTAAGCCTAAAAGGCGAGCTCAGCGCAGATAACAACAAATGGTTGCAAGTGCCAAATCTGTTGCTTAATTACGGTGAAAACCGCATTGCAATGCAAGGGCAAATTAGCCAGCAATCCGATTTATCCCTCGATATTCACGCGCCAAACTTGCGTGGTTTACTGCCTGAACTTTCCGCCACACTATTTGGTTATGTGAAATTAAAAGGCGATATTCGTGAGCCCAATTTAAACGTGGATTTAACGGGTAACAATATTCGCTTCCAACAATTACAGCTGAATAAATTCGCCGTTAAAGGGGATATCCGTTCACACCAAGTGATTAGCGGTGATTTAAACGCCAATGTAACGGGCTTGAAATATGCTGATGTAGAAATTAACCAAGCGACCCTTGCATTATCGGGTGATGAAAAAAATCACCAATTACAACTGCAATCACAGGGTAAACCTGTGGCAGCCAATTTGAAAATTGCAGGAAATTTCGACCGCACTTCGCAAATCTGGCAAGGGCAAATTAGTGGTATAGATATTCAATCCCCAGTTGGAAAATGGCAGACTAATCAAGGCGTTACAGTAACTTATAACCAAAACAAAATTGAAGCCGCCATTTCCTCACATTGTTGGTTAAACAGCGATATTGAGCTATGTTTCCCAAAAAATTTCACCGCAGGGAAAAACGGCGAAGTGCCATTCCAAGTGCGTAAATTGGATTTAGCCTTAATCAACAAATTATTGGATAAAGAACAGAGCCAAACGCAAATCAAAGGGCAATTACAAAGTCAGGGAACGGTGGCTTGGTTTAGCGATAAGCCGCTTAAACTCAATGTGCAAGTGGCAGGCAATCATTTATCGGTGGCGCAGAAAATTGATTATCGCACCTTCAACCTTGCTATTCCGAAAGTGGACATTAAAGCCCAAATGGAAAACAGCAATCTGAATTTGGATTCCGCCATTGATTTAGTAGAAAATGGCCGAATTACCACCGCACTTAAATTGCAAGATTTGGCAAAATCTCGCACCTTAGGCGGCAACATTAGCATTCAGCGCTTAAATCTCAATTTAGCCAAACAACTGCTTTCAAGTGGCGAAAAAATCAATGGCGAAATTGCTGCCAATCTTACCTTAGGCGGCAATCTCAATGCACCGCTTATTCACGGTAATTTTGATGTCAATCGTTTAAGTGCCACAATGAAATCCCTGCCGTTCACTATTAAAGACGGCAATTTATCTATGCGTTTTGCCGGCAATCGTTCCACCTTGCAAGGCTATGTGCAAAGTCCTGAAAGCCGTTTAGATATTACGGGCGAAGCAGATTGGAAAGATGTAGAACACTGGGACACGCGTGTGCAAGCCAAAGCAGATCGCTTTAATGTGAATATTCCATCAATGGCAAAATTAAAAATTAGCCCAAATGTGGAACTCAAAGCCAATCCAAAACTGCTTGATATTTCTGGTACGGTAGATATTCCTTGGGCAAGAATTGCCATTGAAGAATTGCCAGACAGCGCCGTTGCCGTAAGCAGTGATGAAGTGATTTTAGACGGCCCAGACAAAACCAAAGTGGGGTTAAAAAACGGTGAAATTAAAGCGCGTACGAAAAGCGGTATGGAAATTCGTTCCGATCTGAAAATTAATATCGGTGATGATGTTACCCTCAACGCTTACGGCTTAAACACCAGCTTAAACGGCTTGCTTTCAGTCAAACAAGACAAAGGCAAACTGGGTTTATTTGGGCAAATTTACTTGAAAAATGGGCGCTATGCCGCTTATGGACAAGACTTGCTAATTCGCAAAGGGCAGATCAGTTTTTCTGGCTTGCCATCTCAGCCAATGTTAAATATTGAAGCCATTCGCAACCCAACGGCAATGGAAAACAGCAATATTACCGCTGGGGTGAAAGTGATCGGCATTGCCACTGCCCCACAAGTTACCGTGTTCTCCGATCCTGCTAGCTCGCAAGATGAAGCCCTTTCCTACTTACTAACAGGGCGTTCACTGGAAAATAGCGGTGAAGCAGGTTCAGGCGGTTCAATCGGGGCGGCACTGCTTGGAATGGGCTTAGCGAAAAGCGGTAAATTAGTCGGCGGTATCGGCGAAGCCTTTGGCGTGCAAGATCTCAGTCTAGGCACGCAAGGGGTGGGCGACAGTTCCAAAGTTACGGTGAGCGGCAACATTACACCACGCTTACAGCTCAAATACGGCGTAGGCTTATTTGACGGCTTAGCCGAATTTACGGTACGCTACAAATTGTTACCACAACTTTATTTACAATCGGTTTCGGGCGTAAATCAGGCCTTTGACCTACTTTATCACTTTGATTTTTAGGGCAATTTTATGAATAACGAAAACCTTCTAGCCAAAGCCTCTGATTATTTACATCAGCGTGGCGAAGTGCGTGAAATCGCCGCCATTGATTTGGGTTCAAACAGCTTTCATATGATCATCGCCCGCATTATCAATGGCTCAATCCAAGTGCTTTCACGCCTAAAACAGAAAGTACAACTGGCTGAAGGCTTAGATGAGAATAACCAGCTAAGCCAAGAAGCCATTCAGCGCGGAGTAAATTGTTTAGCGCTTTTTGCGGAACGGCTACAAGGATTTCCTGCCGAAAATGTCAATGTGGTAGGAACATTTACCCTGCGAACTGCGATAAACAATGAAGCATTTTTACGCCAAGCGGAACAGGTTTTCCCTTACCCGATTAACATTATCAGCGGACAAATGGAAGCCAAAACCATTTACGCTGGCGTTTCTCACACTCAGCCTGAAACAGGACGAAAATTTGTGGTGGACATTGGCGGCGGCTCGACAGAAATGATCATCGGTGATGATTTTCATCCGCTCATTGCTGAAAGCCGTCATATGGGTTGCGTGAGTTTTGCGAAAAAATTCTTCCCGCAAGGTGAAATTTCTGCCGAAAATTTTCAGCGCGCCAAACAAAGTGCGGTGAATAAAATTGAAGATTTAGCCTTTGAATATCGTAAATTAGGCTGGCAATCGGTGCTGGGTTCATCAGGCACGATAAAAACCGTCTATCAAGTGATTGCGGCAAATCTTGATCCTAATGGCATTATCACCGCCGCCCGTTTAGCGCAGCTCAGTGAAAAAGTGCTACAAGTCAGTCATTTTGACGATCTGCATTTGGAGGGTTTAAACGAAGATCGCGCCGATGTTTTCGTACCGGGGCTGGCTATTCTCAGCGCAGTATTTGAAGTGTTCGGCATTGAACAAATGCGTTATTCAGACGGCGCATTGCGTGAAGGCGTGATGTACAGCCTAGAAAAAAACTTCCAAGTAAGCAATATCCGCCAACGCACCGCCCTTGCCCTGGCCGAACAATTTAACCTTGATATGGCGCAATCTGAGCGAGTCTATCAAAGCGCTCAACGCCTTGCTGCGCAATATAGTGCTTGGCAAAACAGCCAACTACAAGATGAAATGGTGGACATTCTCCTTTGGGCGGCACGGCTGCACGAAGTGGGCATCGTGATCAATCATAAAGGCTTGCAAAAGCACTCCGCCTACATTCTGCAAAATATGGAATTGCCGGGCTTTGATAAAGAGCAACAACGCCTGCTCACCACCTTGGTACGTTACCAAATCAACAATATTAAACAGACTGATTTTGCGAAATTTTCTCGTTATACCGAGCAAGATATTCTCGCCCTTGTGCGTTTGCTGCGCTTAGCCATTTTACTGAATAAATCGCGCCAAGCCACCGTATGGAGTGAAAAAATTTCCCTAAAAATCGACCGCACTTTAGCCCAATGGACAATCCAATTTGAGCCAAGTTATTTAGCGCATAACCCCTTAGTGCGAAATGATCTCATCGCAGAAAACAAATTATTAAAAGAATTAGATTTAGGGCTAAACTTTTCATAAATAAGGAAAAATAATGACAAGGATTAATGTTGTCCCGCCACAAGAACTTTGTGATCAACACCTGCTCGCCGAACATCGCGAACTTACTCGCATTCCCAACGCGGTTGCCAAAGGAAAATACAATCTTGCTGGGCAACCTGCGGATTACAAATTAGGCGAAGGACACGTCCGATTCTTTTTCAACAAACTGCAATTTCTCAAAAACCGCTACGATCTCCTCCACCAAGAATGCAAAGCGCGCGGCTTTAAGGTGCAATATTTTTGGCCAGAAGATTTACCGCAAGATCCTAGCCTATGGCAAGATTACCAGCCCACAGAAAACGCCTTAACACTCAACCGCGAACGCATTCAATTAAGAATGCCTAAAGTGGCGAGATTTACGCTAGCAAAAAAATTGTAATTTAGCTTATTTTGCTAAAAACCAAACTCCAAATGGAGTTGGTAAATATAAGCATAAAGATCAAAACAAAGATCATAATGTTTATAAATTTTTGCCTAACCCCTTGTTTTTTTTTTTTTTTTTTTAAACTGAGAAAGTTTCAGCAAAATTTGCATAAGAAACCCAATTTTCACCCTAATTTCTTTTATCTTATGGAGAAAAATTATGCGTTCCTTTATCAAAATGTCTAGTCTTTCATTATTCGTTTCTCTTACTCTTGCCGCTTGCGGCAGCTCTGGCAGCGGTTCTGGTGCTTCAAACCAAAATGAAACAGCCACCAATAACCCGCAAATTGTGCAAAATGAAAATGCACTACAAACTCAGTTAGAGAAGTTGAAACAGCAACAGACAAGAACCCAAAAAAACCTTGAAGATGAGCGTCAAAAATTAGCTAAAAAAGAGAAAGAATTACAAGATCTCAAATCAAATAATCAAATCGATCAAGAAAAATTATCTTCCCTACAAAAAGATCTCGAACAAAACAAAGCCCGCGTTTCCAGCCTAGAAAAAACCTTATCAGAACAACAAACTGAAGCCGCTCAAGCTCGCCGTAATTTAGAAGCTCAACTTGCCGCAGCCAATAGTGCTTTAAAGGAAAAAAGCAAAGCACTGGAAGATCTGCAAAATAACCAGAATGCCAATCAAGCAGCACTACAAAAAGCGCAAACAGAATTAAAAGCAAGCCAAAGCGAAGTAGCAAAACTCAATCAACAACTTGGTGAATTGAAACAATTATATCCACAAGCAGAATTTGCAATGGGTAGTCGGGTAAGAAATCGTCCAAAAAACGACCGCTCTTTGATTGAAAACTTTTCGGGATTATTGCCTGAAGGAGTAACCGAAGAACAAACCGTGCGCAACCTGCTCTTTACTCCAAAATCAGTGGGAAAACAACAACTTGTACGCCATCATGTTCAACAGCAAATAGATGGACGCTATGTTGATATGGACTATACGTTCTATCATTATCAAGATGGGGAAGCCTATTTAGTAGAAGTATGGGGTTACGGTACAATTGATGGTCAAGAAGCCTATCCTTCTATTGTTGCTTATGGTGGTAAAGCCACACCTGTTGAGAAATTCGATGCATTCAAACAGGCTCAAATAGTGAAAGAGTACGATGTCAAAATGGCACCGGGAACTGAGCGTTGGTGGGATAGCTACGACACAACATTTACAGCAGATTTTGGCAACGAAAAAATTTCAGGTATTGCGAAGAAAATTAATCTCAACAATGACTTTACTGCTAATGAAGACATTACTTTCCCTGAACAGCCTATTTTCGTAGAAGATGGGGCTATCCGTTTTGGAAGCAATGAAGTATTCGTTCATGTTAATTTTAAAGATGGATCTGACGATATGAAATACGAAGGCTTATTTATCGGCGAAAATGCAGAAAAAATTGTAGGGCGAGTAGGGGGAAGTAGCCTAATGGGTAAGGAAAAGAAATAACCCGATTCTATCAATAAACACAGTAAGGCGTGTATTAACTACACGCCGATTATTTTTAATACTCTATGATTATGCGATTTTCAATACCAGTTTTTACCTTATCTTTGTTATTTATTAGCAACACACTGTTTGCCGCACAAGAATTATCACAACCCTTGCCAATCAGCAATATTGCTCAACCTGAACAACCACCACAACAAATGCAAAATACGCCAACAGAAAACAGGAATTGGCAACAGGTTGATTTCTCTACTAATATACAAAATCAGCTGAATCTCGCATTGCGTAAACGTAATGCAGCAGAAATCGCCTATTGGCTCAAACACTATCAAGCAAACACGCCACAGAAACAATTTCTGCGCGATTATGCTCAGGGCGTATTAGCACAGCTCAACGGGGATTATACGCAGGCAGTTACTTACTATCGCCAATTATTAGCTCAATCACCGGATCTAAACCCGATCCGCCTTGAGCTTGCACGCTCACTATTTGCCTTAAAACAAGACGATAATGCGCGCACTCAATTTGAAAAATTACTTTCCGCACCAGATTTACCTTCCCCATTACAACGAGAAATTGGCGCTTATCTCAATACCTTGCAACAACGCAATCAATGGGAAATTCAATTGAGCGGATATTATGTACGTGATACAAATGTGAATAACGCCAATGATACAAAACAAATTGAAGGTATCGCTCAGCTCTATAAAAAAGATGATTGGTTGCCACAAACTGCGCACGGCATTGCCTACAGCCTACAAGTAAAACGGGATTTCAACCTTTGGCAAGCCTATTATCTACATTTAAACGCGGAATTATTTGGCAAAACCTATTGGGATAATCACGATTATGATGATCTCTACATCCCTACTTATGTAGGAATAAAGCACAAAAGCCAACGCCAAACTTGGGCGTTTTTGCCTTTTTACGAACGGCGCTTTTACGGCAATCATCGCTATCAAGAAGGTACAGGATTACGCTTAGAATATCAGCGTTGGCTATCGCCAAATTGGCAAATCAGCTCAGCATTGGAATACACTCGCACGCGTTATGATGAAATTGCGAGCCTAAATGGGAATAATCGTTTGTGGTCAAACACCCTAATTTGGCTTACTAGCCCACGACAATTTTTTATTTTAGGGGCTGATTATCAACAAGAACGCACGCAAGTAAAACGCTACCAAAACCATACACAAACCTTACGCTTAGGCTGGGGACGAGAATGGCAGTGGGGCATTTCAAGCCGAATTCAATTTAGCATAGCCAAACGACATTATAAAGACAAAGCAAAAATTGCGATTTTCTCACTAGGTAAAATTCGCCAAGATCACATTTATCGTGCGGAGATTTTACTATGGAAACGTGATTGGCACTGGCTTGGCATCACCCCTAAATTACAATTCCAATGGAGAAAACAGCGCAGCAACTTACCATCACTTTATAATTATCAGAACAGAAGTATTAATGTGATTTTTGAGAAAAGCTTCTAAAGAGGAATATAGAAAAGTGCGGTGAAAAATTTGTGATTTTTCCACCGCACTTTTCTTTTTTCTGACTAAAAAATTACTTCTGCCCCAATTTCAATTCCGCGTTTTCAGGTAAGTGAATATTCATTTGTGGGAATGGGATTTCGATGCCAGCTTGGTCAAAGGCGAGTTTGACTTTTTCCGTAACATCAAAATGCACTGCCCAGTAATCTGCGGTGTTTACCCAAGGGCGAACCACCAGCTGTACGCTGTTTGCGGCGAGTGCGCCCACTGCGATGGTGGGTTCTGGATCTTTCAATACGCGTGGGTCTTGCGCCAAAATGTCGGCCACAATAGCTTTCGCTTGTTCAATGTTAGATTTATAGGCAATATCGAAAATAAAGTCGATGCGGCGTGTGGCGTTGCTGGAATAGTTGGTAATGCTGTCGCCAAACACTTTACCGTTGGGAATTAAGATAGTTTTGTTGTCGCCCGTGCGTAATTCCAAGAAAAGTAGGCCAATTTGTTCCACTTTTCCCACAATACCACCCGATTCCACCACATCATCTTTACGAAATGGTTTGAAAATTAAAATCATCACACCTGCGGCAAAATTTTGTAAGGAATTTTGTAATGCTAAACCAATGGCTAATCCAGCTGCGCCAATCAACGCCACTAAGGAAGAGGTATTAATGCCCAATTGGGAAAGCGCGGCAATAATCACCATTAATAAGAATAAAAAATAGCTAATTGATTTGACAAAACTTTGCAACATTTCATCTTTAGTGGAATGATACACGCCCTTCGAGAGCAAGCGACTAAATAAACGTGCAATACGTTTTCCGATAAGATAGATTGCAAGGGCGAGCAAAATTTTTGTGCCGTAAGAGATCACATATTCATTGAGAAAATTATCCATTCCGATGGAATGAATTTTATCAATTAAGGCTGATGTTTCTGCTTCAAGATTGATGGTATTTTCTGTCGCTGGTGGGGTTTCTGTACTCATAAAAAATCCTTTTACTAAAAATTAGGGAAAAATAGACCGCTCTTTTATCAAACTACAAGGTAAAAGTGGGAAAATGAGCAAATAAAAGAAATCTGCACCATTAATTTGATTAATGATGCAGATAACATAAAGAGAATTAGGCGTTCAAGATTTTTTGAATTTCCGCCATACTTAAATGATATTCGTGCGGGCAGCTGCGCCACGCTTCGAGCATTTTGATGTATTTATCCCACATTGGGGTTTGTGAATCGCAGCCGTGTTCGCATTGCATAAATTCTGGATATTTGCTCTCTGTGGTGGTGATAAAACGTAAATAGTTGAGATATTTTTTCTCGCGCACCGCACAGTAACCTGCAAATTGTAAGCGGTGTGGCGTTACCGTGGTAGTGTCGCCTAAATTGCTGTAAGAAACGTGCAGGGCGTGGTACATTTCAAGGGTGTCACGCACAGTTTGGCATTCTTGTTCTGAAAGGTTAGAGAATTCTTTGTCTAACTCTTTTAATTCTAAGCCAAATCCACCTTTCACAATGGTTTCCAAACGGGCATATTTTGCCGCGTTGTTTGGATCTAACAAGCCCATTAATTTGTATTGATTGGCTAAAATTAAGCGTTGTGTTGAGGTCATTTCCATAGTGTGATTTCCTATAATTAATCAATTTCTTTGAGTTCATCTTGTGAAAGGGCTTCGCCTTTGCTTTCCACATTGCCGTCTTTAACGTGATATTCCAAATTTTGGAAATAGGCTTCGCGGAAAGTAACATAAGGATCTTGCGCTTGGTCTAGCAAGGCATCTTTGTCTAACATTTTGGCACGCGCATCAATGCCCTGCACGCCCCATTTTAATAAGCCCCAAGGGCCTAATAAAGAAAGCATTGGATAAGTGGTATCCACTAAGTTACCCAAATCTTGGCGCGGAGTGGCAGGCCCGTACATTGGCAACATCACATAAGTCCCCGTTTCTACGCCGTAAGCACCTAGGGTATCACCGAAGCGGCGTTTTTCTTCCACGCGTAATGGTGGGCTGGCGCTCGCCCAGTCAATCAAGCCGCCTAAGCCGAAAATACTGTTAATCCAGAAGCGATTGAAATGCACCATTGCTTTTTTAAATTCACCTTGCAATAGGCGATTGACGAAACTGGCTGGCTCATCAAGGTTATTCGCCACATTAATAATGCCCGTTTTCACTGGCTGCGGCACATAGTTTTTCCAGCCTTTTGCAACAGGTTTAAGAAGATAAGGATCAGCGACATGATAGTTAAAATCAAACATTGCGCGGTTAAAGCCCTCTAAAGGATCTTTGCGCTCACCAGTTTGTGGCTCAATGGTCGCACAGCCTGTAAGCATTGCAGAACCCAGCACCAGGCTGGCAAGTAATACGGATTTTTTCATAAATAAGCCTTGTTACTTAAAATAAGGTACATTGTAAACAACTTGGTGAAAATCTACAAAATAAATCAGAGAAAAATAAATCGCTTGCATTATATTGATTATTTATGCAAAAATAATGAATAAATATACTACACATTCCTTACGAATTTGCTTGAATATTGGGCTATTGTCTTTTAGAATTAGCCCGTTTAGCCTGTGAGCTAACCACCAATGCAATTTAGCGTAAAACGCCAAACCAAAGTGCGGTGTTTTTTTTTGCTAAATTTCGGTTAATGAGCATTCGTAAGTGTTCACCTACAATTAAGGAGTTTTTTATGTCTAGTCCAGCAATTTTAGTCTTGGCTGACGGCAGCGTTTTCCACGGCACCTCTATTGGCGCAAGTGGCACAACCATTGGCGAAGTAGTGTTTAACACGTCAATGACCGGTTATCAAGAAATCTTGACTGATCCTTCCTATTTCCAACAAATCGTTACCCTAACCTATCCCCATATTGGCAACACTGGCACCAATAATGAAGATCAAGAAAGCAATGCGGTGTACGCCAGCGGATTAATCATTCGCGATTTACCTTTGTTACACAGCAATTTCCGCGCCAATCAAAGCCTTGCCGATTATTTAAAAGCCAATAACGTAGTGGCCATTGCAGACATTGATACACGCCGTTTAACCCGTTTATTGCGTGATAAAGGGGCAATGGCAGGCTGCATTATGGCAGGCGAAATTGATGAACAAAAAGCCCTGACACTGGCACAAAGTTTTGGTTCAATGGCAGGCAAGGATTTAGCCCAGCAAGTGACCTGCCAAGCGCCTTATGAATGGACACAAGGGGAATGGCAATTAGGCAAAGGCTATAATCCACAGCCAGAACAAAAATATCATATTGTCGCTTACGATTTTGGTGTCAAACACAATATCCTCAGAATGTTGGCAGAACGTGGCTGTAAAATCACTGTGGTACCAGCCAAAACTTCCGCTGAGCAAGTGCTGGCTTACCAACCAGACGGCATTTTCTTATCCAATGGCCCAGGCGATCCTGAACCCTGTGATTATGCCATTAGCGCTATCCAAACCTTACTGGCAAGCAAAAAGCCAATTTTCGGCATTTGCTTAGGCCATCAATTATTAGGCCTTGCAGTGGGCGGAAAAACCAAAAAAATGCCATTCGGGCATCACGGTGCAAACCACCCCGTGCAAGATTTGGATACGCAAAAAGTGTTCATCACCAGCCAAAACCACGGTTTTGAAGTGGACGAACACAGCTTGCCAAAAAATGTGAAAATAACTCACCGCTCTTTATTTGATGATTCCGTGCAAGGCATTGAGCTAACCGACCAAGTGGCATTTTCTTTCCAAGGCCACCCCGAAGCTAGCCCCGGCCCAAATGATGTAGCGTATTTATTTGATAAGTTTGTGGCGGCGTTAGAACAAACTAAACAAAAATAAAACCAATGATGAGCCACAAAGCTGGATTAACAATCCATACACAACGTTAAAAATATTATAAGAGAAACCAAAATGCCAAAACGTACAGACATAAAGACAATATTAATTATCGGTGCAGGCCCGATTGTGATTGGGCAGGCGTGTGAATTTGATTATTCGGGGGCGCAGGCGTGCAAAGCGTTGCGTGAAGAAGGTTATAAGGTGGTGTTAGTGAACTCTAACCCCGCCACCATTATGACCGACCCAGATATGGCGGACGTAACCTACATTGAGCCAATTACTTGGCAAACGGTGGAAAAAATCATTGATAAAGAGCGTCCTGATGCCATTTTGCCAACAATGGGCGGACAAACCGCGCTGAATTGTGCCTTAGATCTTTCCAAAAATGGCGTGCTGAAAAAATATGGTGTGGAACTGATCGGTGCAAGTGAAGATGCCATTGATAAAGCGGAAGATCGCGGACGCTTTAAAGAAGCAATGGCGAAAATTGGCTTAAATACACCAAAATCCTTTGTTTGCCATACTTTCGATGAAGCTTGGGCAGCACAAGCCGAAGTAGGTTTTCCAACGCTTATTCGTCCGTCTTTCACAATGGGCGGTTCTGGCGGTGGGATCGCCTATAACCGTGATGAATTTGTCGCTATTTGCGAACGTGGTTTTGATGCCTCTCCAACTCACGAATTACTTATCGAACAATCGGTGCTAGGTTGGAAAGAATACGAAATGGAAGTGGTGCGTGATAAAGCGGATAACTGCATTATCGTTTGCTCCATTGAGAATTTTGACCCAATGGGCGTGCATACAGGCGATTCCATCACCGTAGCCCCAGCGCAAACGCTCACCGATAAAGAATACCAAATTATGCGTAACGCCAGCCTTGCGGTGCTGCGTGAAATTGGCGTGGATACGGGCGGTTCAAACGTGCAATTTGCCATTAATCCAGCCAATGGCGAAATGATTGTGATTGAAATGAACCCGCGCGTGAGCCGTTCTTCTGCCCTAGCCTCTAAGGCCACGGGTTTCCCGATTGCCAAAGTGGCAGCAAAATTAGCCGTGGGCTATACACTCAATGAATTGCGTAATGACATCACGGGGGGATTAATCCCTGCCTCTTTTGAACCATCTATTGATTATGTGGTTACCAAAGTGCCACGCTTTGCCTTTGAAAAATTCCCGCAAGCGGACGATCGCTTAACCACGCAAATGAAATCCGTAGGGGAAGTGATGGCAATGGGACGCACTTTCCAAGAAAGCTTGCAAAAAGCCTTGCGTGGTTTGGAAACGGGCATTTGTGGGTTTAATTTGCTTTCCGAAGCCCCTGAGAAAATCCGCACCGAGCTTGGTAACCCAGGCCCGAACCGCATTCTTTACGTTGCCGATGCCTTTGGCGCAGGATTTAGCCTAGAAGAAGTGCATCATTATTCCAAAATCGATCCTTGGTTCTTAGTGCAAATTCAAGATCTAGTGCAAGAAGAGCTAGCGCTTGAGCAAAAAACGCTGGAACAATTGGATTACGCCGAACTGCGCCGTTTAAAACGCAAAGGGTTTTCCGATAAACGTATTGCTCAGTTGGTAAAAAGCACGGAAAGTGCGGTGCGAAATTTACGCAAATCTTTCAATCTTCACCCTGTTTATAAGCGCGTGGATACTTGTGCAGGCGAGTTTAAATCCGACACCGCATATCTTTATTCCACCTATGAAGAAGAATGTGAAGCCAATCCTTCCGAGCGTAAAAAAATTATGATCTTAGGTGGTGGGCCGAACCGTATCGGGCAAGGCATTGAGTTTGATTATTGCTGTGTACACGCCGCCCTTGCCTTGCGTGAAAGTGGCTTTGAAACCATTATGGTGAACTGTAACCCTGAAACGGTTTCCACTGATTTTGACACCTCAGATCGCCTTTATTTTGAACCGCTCACCCTTGAAGATGTGTTAGAAATCATTCACGTTGAACAGCCTTATGGCGTAATCGTGCATTATGGCGGTCAAACCCCATTGAAACTTGCCAATGCTTTAGCGGAAAATGGCGTGAATATTATCGGCACGTCCGCAGACAGCATTGACGCAGCCGAAGATCGCGAGCGCTTCCAACAAATTTTACAACAGCTCGGTTTAAAACAGCCAAACAACCGCACCGCACGCAATGCCATTGATGCGGTGAAATTGGCGGAAGAAGTGGGCTATCCGCTAGTGGTGCGCCCTTCTTATGTGCTGGGCGGGCGTGCAATGCAAATCGTGTATAACGTGGACGAACTCAATCAATATATGCGTGAGGCGGTGCAAGTGTCGGACGACAGCCCGATTTTGCTCGACCATTTCCTAAACGATGCTATTGAAGTAGATGTGGATTGCATTTGTGATGGCGAGCAAGTGGTGATTGGTGGCATTATGCAGCATATTGAACAAGCGGGGATTCACAGCGGTGATAGCGCTTGCTCGCTGCCACCTTATTCCTTAAGCACGGAAATTCAAGATAAAATTCGCTATCAAACAGCGGCAATGGCAAAAGCCTTGAACGTAGTGGGCTTAATGAACGTGCAATTTGCCGTGCAAGATGGCGTGATTTATGTGTTAGAAGTGAACCCGCGCGCCAGCCGTACTGTGCCGTTTGTGAGCAAAGCCACAGGGCGACCGTTAGCCAAAATCGCCGCGCGTGTAATGGCAGGAATGAGCCTAAGCGAACAGCAAATTCAAGGCGAAATTCAACCGCACTTTTATGCAGTGAAAGAAGCGGTTTTCCCATTCATCAAATTCCCGGGGGTAGATACCATTTTAGGCCCAGAAATGCGCTCTACTGGCGAAGTGATGGGCGTGGGCGAAACCTTTGCCGAAGCTTTCATCAAAGCCCAGCTTGGCGCAGGCGAACGCATTGCGAAAACCGGTAAAGTGTTCCTTTCCGTGGATAACAAAGACAAAGCCCGTTTATTGCCAATCGCCCAGCGCTTGCAAGAACAAGGCTACGGCTTATGCGCCACCATTGGCACAGCGAACTTCCTGCGTGAAAACGGCATCTTCGCGCAAATCGTCAATAAAGTGCGTGAAGGCCGCCCACATATTGTGGACGCGATCAAAAATGGCGAAATTGCTATGGTGATAAACACCGTAGGAAGCCTGCCTGAAAGCGTGGAAGACAGTTACTCTATTCGCCGCAGCGCATTACAACAAAAAGTGGTTATCCAAACCACCCTCGCCGCCGCCGAAGCCTTAGTGGAAAGTGTGAAGAATTTAGATGATTATGCGGTTTATTCTTTACAACAACTACAAGACGCAGGGAAATAAATATCAAGTGCGGTATAAAAATCGCTAAAAATAAAACGGCTCAGGGATTACTCTGAGCCGTTTTGCTAAACATCACTTAATGATTTTTATGGCTAGTGCTATACAAGATTTTATCCGTATAAGCCATTGCGATAGCAGAAATCAAAAAGCCTAAATGAAGCAATAATTGCCACATCATCGTTTTTTCTGGCATATTTGCTGCATTGACGAAAGTTTGTAGCATATGAATAGACGAAATACTGATGATCGACATAGAAAGTTTCACTTTCAACACAGAAGCATTAACGTGACTCAACCATTCAGGTTCGTCTGGGTGCCCTTCGGTATGCAGCTTGGAAACGAAAATCTCGTAACCGCCCACAATCACCATTACTAATAAATTAGCGATCATCACCACATCAATCAAATTTAGCACGGAAAGCATAATGGCGTTGGAATCTAGCTCTTGCAGATTAGTGATAAGTTCCCATAAGGATTTCATAAATTTGTAGGCGTAAATGCCTTGCACCACAATCAGGCCAAGATAAATCGGCAGTTGTAGCCAACGGCTGGCGAAAATAATCTGGCTAAATAATGTGGGGGTTTTGTATTTAGTTGAAGACGAATGTTGCATAAATGTCCTATTTTTCTATTTCTAATGTTGTTCTCTTTTCATTAATGGGCGCTGAAGTTACCTGTTTTTAGGCAAAATATCAATGCTTTTCCTGTTCAATTTGTTCTGCTGAAATGGCACTTAATTTGGCTAAATCAAGGTCATTATGCAGCAATTCCACCTGTGGCATCACTTTGTTGGCTTTGGCAGAAAAATCTTTAAATCGTTCAATTTTTCCTGCTAAGCCTTGTTGCCCAGCAAAGGCAGTAACCGCGTGATTATAATGCCCGTTCACGGTTGCCAAACTGTTACCCAGTTTCGCCAAACGCTCCGCCACCAAGCACATTTGGTTATAAATATCCCCTGCCTTACCGCTAATTTCACGCGCCTCTGCATTACCGCGCTCAATGCGCCATAGGTTCGCCACAGTGCGTAAAATCGGCATTAAGGTGGTGTGCGACACTAAAATGACGTTCTTTTCATAGGCATAATTAAACAAGTTGCTGTCCTGTTTCATCGCTTCAATATAAGCAGGTTCAACGGCAATGAACATCAGCACAAAATTTGGGCTATGCACGCCAATTAAATTGCTGTAATCCTTGCGCGAAAGCTCATCAATATGATTTTTAATCGCCTTGTGATGCTCACGCAAAAATTGTTGCTGGGCTTGCTCATTATCGGCACTCACCGCATTTTCATAGGCAACTAAAGACATTTTGCTGTCAATAATCAAATGTTTGTTGTCAGGCAAATACACCACAAAATCTGGATAATTGGATTTGCCCTCTGCATTACGGAAATGATCTTGCGCTTTATAATGATCGTTTTCCACCAAGCCTGCTAACTGCAAGGCGCGCTCAAGCTGAATTTCGCCCCAGTTGCCGAGGGTTTTCTTCTCCCCTTTTAAGGCAGAAGTGAGATTATTCGCTTCTTGCGACATCGCAAGCCCTACATCTAGCACTTTTTTGATTTCACTTTCAAGGCTGGCGTTGCCTTTTAAGGATTCCGAATGAATTTCATTCACCCGTTTTTGAAAGCCTTCGATTTGCTCGCGGAATGGCTTTAACAAGGCATCAAGGCTGGCTTGATTAGTTTGATCGAATTTCTGGCTCTTTTCTTCCAAAATGCGATTTGCCAAATTTTGAAATTCAACGCTAAGTTGTTGTTTCGTTTTAACAAAATCTTCTTGTTGCTGGGCAAAATGTTTCTCTTTTTCGCCAAGACTCGTTTTTAGTTCAGTGAGTTGCTGCAAAAGTGCGGTGGATTTTTCGCTTAAATCTGCATAATCCTGCTGCTTACTTTTTAATTCGGCACGCGTTTGATTAAGCTGATTTTGCAAGCTATGCACCTGCGCTGTGGCAATCCCAAATTGCTCCTTAAGGCTGGTAATTTTCTCGGCAATATTGCTGTGGCGCGCTTGTTCTTCGTCCAATTCTTGTTGCAAATAATGGATTTTCTCATCGCGTTCATTCAGCCTTGTTTGCAAGCCTTCCGCGCGTGTTTGTGCTTTTACGCTTTCTTGTTCAAGCTGATAACGCAGCTGCGACAAGGTTTCATATTTTTCTAATAACTGATTAAAATCATTGACATTTTTATTCAGTTCTTGCGCAAGTTGCTGTTTATCACGTTGATGTTTGGTGCTAATAAAAAACAGTACAAGGCATAAAATAAGTAATGAGACGGCAACGCCTAGCCATTGAGATTGAGTGAGTTCGATCATTATTTTCCTTAAAATTAACAAAATTTACCCCGCACTTTCCGCTAAATTTTCTCGTTCCAAAGTGCAGTGGCTCAAAGTGCGGTGGATTTTTCAGATGAAATCTTTGCGGAACTATAATAAAGTATAATGCAATTTTGGTTTAATCAGCGGAAAAAATGACAACACAACCACAACTTTATCTTGCTTCGCAAAGCCCGCGCCGTTTACAGCTGTTACAACAGTTGGGGTTGAAGGTGGAAATCTTCAATGCGGATATTGATGAAACCCCGAAAGCTGATGAGCAGCCTGCAGATTATGTACGCAGAATGGCGCAAGAGAAAAATCACGCTGCCCGCCAACAGCTTGAAAAAATGGCCAATTTTGCACCGCACTTACCCATATTGTCCGCAGACACTAGCGTGGTGTGCGATGGGCAAATTTTAGGCAAGCCACAAAATCACGATCAAGCTGCGCAAATGCTGCACTTGCTTTCCGGCAGAACGCATCAAGTGCTAACCGCGGTGTGTGTCAGCTTGCCTGATCAAAAGCATAGCCTTGTGCAAACTAGCCAAGTAACCTTTAAGCCTTTGACAGAACAAGAAATTTCCGCTTATATCCGCACCGGTGAGCCAATGGATAAAGCAGGCGCTTATGGCATTCAAGGTGTGGGTGGCATCTTTATTTCTCATATTGAAGGCAGTTTCAGCGGTGTGATGGGCTTGCCCGTGTTTGAAACGGCGGAGTTGCTGCGTCAAGTTGGGGTCGATCTATTCAGTTCAAGTGAGCAATGCAATGAGTAAAAGCCTATTCCAAGCCACCAAGCACGAAGAACATTGCCCACAATGTGGCGCGTTGCTGCAAATTAAAAAGGGCAAAAAAGGCTTATTTTTAGGCTGCAGCGCCTATCCGCAATGCGATTTTATCAAGCCATTACAGCCCGCTCACGAAACCAAAGTATTGAAAGGCTTAGATCAACATTGTCCAAAGTGCGGTCATTTTTTGCAATTAAAACAAGGGCAATTTGGTATGTTCATCGGGTGCAGCGATTATCCGCACTGTGATTATATCGTTCACGAGCAACTTGAACCTGAGCAAGCGCATTTGCCTTGTCCTGCTTGTGGCAAAGGTCATCTTGTACCGCGTCGTGGACGCCAAGGCAAGGTGTTTTACGGCTGCGATCAATTTCCAAAATGCAAATTTACCCTTGCCAGCCAGCCCTATGCCGTGCCTTGTCCGCAATGTGCTTACCCCATTAGCACGCTAAAAAAAGAAGAAAAAACCGACCGCACTTTGCATCGCACTTGGTTGTGTGCCAACAAAGCGTGCCGTCATCAATTTGAAACAGACAATGAATAACCAACAGAATGTGGCTCAACTGGTTGAGCAATTAAAACAAAATGAAGTGATCGCCTATCCCACCGAAGCGGTGTTTGGCTTGGGTTGTAATCCATTAAGTGAAAGTGCGGTGCAAAAATTATTAGTTTTAAAACAGCGCCCTGTGCAAAAAGGCTTGATTTTAATTGCGCCAAGTTTGGATTTTCTGCGACCTTTTATTGATGAACGCCAGCTTTCCGAACAGCACTGGCAGCGCTTAAACGCCCATTATGATCGCCCGACCACTTGGGTTATGCCAGCAAAAGCCGATACGCCAAAATTCCTCACAGGGCAATTTTCCACCATTGCCGTGCGCATCAGCGATCACCCTGCGGTAAAACTGCTTTGCGAACAGGCAGGCTTTGCGCTCACCTCCACCAGCGCCAATTTAACCAGCTTGCCACCTTGTCGCACGGCAGCGGAAGTGAAAGCGCAATTTGGCGATCACTTTCCTGTATTAGAAATGGCTATCGGCACGGCGCAAAACCCTTCGGAAATACGCGATCTGTTTACCCAACAACTTTTTCGTCAAGGTTAATAAGGATTTTTATGAATAAGGCTATCAATAACAAAGGCAAAGATCTCTACGCCGTGTGGGGCAACCCCATTGCACAGAGTAAATCACCACAAATTCATCGCATTTTTGCTGAACAAACGCAGCAAGATTTAGACTATGTGGCAATGCTTGGTGATGAGCAACAATTTGAACAGCAACTGCTTACCTTTTTTGCTGAAGGGGCGAAAGGCTGCAACATCACCGCACCATTTAAAGAGCGTGCGTTTAAGCTAGCCGATCAACACAGCGAACGTTGTTTGCTGGCAGGCGCTTGTAATACGCTAAAAAAACTCGCCGATGGTACGCTTTATGCGGATAATACGGACGGCGCGGGGCTGGTGAGCGATTTACAGCGTTTAGGCTGGCTCAAACCGCAACAATCCGTGCTGATTTTAGGCGCAGGTGGCGCAACCAAAGGCGTGCTGTTTCCCTTATTGCAGGCTGAACAAACTATTCTTGTGGCCAACCGCACCTTAGCCAAAGCTACAGAATTGGCTGAAAAATTCAGCCCCTACGGCAATATTCAAGGCTGCACCCTTGCCGACATTCCCGTACAAAAATTTGATCTCATCATCAATGCCACTTCGCTCGGCTTACAAGGCAAAACCGTGGCGATTGATCCCAATATTTTAAAACAAGCCGGCGCGGTGTACGATATGCAATACAGCAAAGGCACAGACACGCCATTTATCGCCCTCGCTAAACAAAATGGCGTGCAACACTATAGCGATGGCTTCGGAATGCTCGTGGGGCAAGCGGCTCACGCCTTTTCTTTATGGCGAGGGGTAATGCCTGATGTAGCACCTTTGTTTGATGAACGTTAATCCGATTTCATTCTAATAAAAAAACCTAGCTTGATGGGCTAGGTTTTTTATTGGGCTGAATGATTATTTTACACCTGGTGCTTTCCACAATGATGTGGTTAATCCTTCATCTACAAGTTGTAATTGTTTCTGATAAACTTCAGCCCATTGTTGTTTGTGCTGCTGATAAAGCTCATAATTTTTAGGGTTTGGTATATGTTTTCGTTCAAATCTGACAAGTTTTTTTCCTGCTTCGGCCAAAGAAGAGTAAACCCCAACCCCAACACCAGCTGCTATCGCACAACCTAATGCAGTTGCTTCTTTTACTACAGGAATATTTACAATCAGCCCTGTAACATCAGCAAGGATTTGACTCCATAATTTCCCTTTAGCTCCGCCACCAGCAAAAACAATTTCTTTCAGTTTAACTTTAGAAAATTTTTCTACCTGATCTAAATTATAAGAAGATACTACCGCTGCGTTTTCTTCTAATGCTCTAAATAAAACAGGTTTATTGCATTTTTCTGGATCAATCGAAAGATTAATAAATGATGGTGCTGCGTGATACCAAGATTTAAAATGCATCGCATCAGAAAAAATAGGTATAACATCATTTGCTCCAGCAGGTACCTTTTCTGCCATTTGTTCGAGTAAGCTATAAGCATCAACGCCAAGTTTTTCAGCTAAATGTTTTTCTTCTTCACAAAAAACATCTCTAAACCAACGCATCGTTAATCCAGTGAAGAAACTAATAGATTCAGCTTGAACTAAAGGAGAAATGACATAAGGATTTATACGAATATTCATTTCAGGATCTGTCTGCGGGGCTGGCAAATTTACCACTTGTTGCCAAAAAGTCCCCCCAATAATAGCCGCTTGTGAAGGCTCTGTAATACCTAACCCTAAACACCCCAACTGAACATCTCCGCCACCGACAATGACTGGCGTTCCCTCTTTCAATCCTGTTATTTCCGCTGCTTGCTTTGTAACCTGCCCTAAGACTTCACCCGTTTCCTTAACTGGAGGCAAAATAGTAGAGTTTAATCCCGCCATATCTAATAGCATTGGAGACCATTGGCGAGTATGCAAATCCAACATCCCCGTAGTTCCCGCATTAGAAGGTTCTACCGCAAGCTGCCCACTTAGCATAAATCCGAGCCAATCGCTAATCATGGTTATCGCTTTGGTTTTTCGATAAATATCACTACGGTGATGGGCGAGCCATAATAATCTTGGTACGGCACTTAATGCCAAAGTTTGGCCTGAAATATGATAAAGTGTTTCTTCAAATGTATGATTATAAAGCTCTTTTAATTCATTCACCTCTTGGGTTGCTCTAGCATCAACATTGCCACAAGCCCAAATTAGTTGCTGTTTTTCATCGTATAAGACAATACCTTCACGCATTGAACAGGTCGAAATTGCTAAAATCTGATCGGGACTTATTTTCGTTTTATCCAATACTGTCGAAATACTTTTACAAGCTAAATCCCAATTATGTTCTAAATCAAACTCCATTGATCCTGGGATATTTGGATCGCTTAAATGGCTCCATTCGTATTGTGCTGCACCAATTTGATTTCCATCTAAATCAAAAATAACCGCTCTAATACTCCCTGTTCCTGCATCTAATGCCATTAAATAGGCTGATTTCTTTTCCATGTTCCCTCCTGAATAATCTTGAAAAAACGCTAAAAAAATCAACCGCACTTATAACATCTAGACAAGGTGTGCAAGGATCATACGAGCCGTTTTTTCTTCTGTTACCAATGAATTGATATGCTTCCCATATAATGCACTTAGGATAGCTTCGACCTTATTTTCTCCACCTGCAATACCAATTACATTAGGAATTTTTTGCAAGTTATCTAAAGAAACACTGATTAACTCTTCATGCAATGGCATATCAGGCTGTAATGTGCCATCTTTTTGCATAAAATAACCAAGAATATCTCCTACAGCACCTTTTGCTCTAATTGTTTGCTGCTTTTCTTCTGTTATATAACCTGAACGCAATAATGTTGCTTGTCCTCGCTGCCGCGTTGCTCCAATACCAACGATTGCGACATCAGCACTACAAGCTGCAAGCATAATATCCCTAACACAAGCTTCTTTTTTAAATAATTTAGCTGCTTCTATTGATGAAGCCCTTAACGGCGCTGGGATAATACTCACGGAACAAGAGCCATCCAATTGGCCAATACCTTTCATATAGGGACCAACCCCTCCAGATAAGGTAATCAGTTTAATTTGATTCTGAGTAATAAAATCATTGCTATATTTAATAGTCTGCATAATGGTTTCCCCAAACCCAATAGATAAAAGTTGATTAGGCTTGAGTAAGGACATTAATAATTGCGCAGCTCCAATTCCTAAGCGCTCATTCAGATCATGTTGTTCTAGCTCTGGTAAAATTCGAATATATTTCAAATCAAAACGTTGCTGTAAGGCCTGTTCTAATTCTAAGCATCCCGTAAACCGAGAGTTAATCTGAACTTTAATAATTCCATGCTGACGCCCTCTTTCTAACAGTCGAGAAACTTTTAGCCTAGGCAATCCTAGTCTTTCTCCAATTTCACCTTGTGTTAAATTATCGTGGTAATAAAACCAAGCAATACGAGCTAAAAGCTCTTCTTCTGTCATTGAATGAGATAATGCGTTCATTTCTTGTCTTTTTTCATTCATTTTCTACTCACAAATATTATTCATATGAATCATAAAAATATCAATTGTTCATTTTCAATTTTTTCAAATACTGTGACAAAGATCACTTTTTAGATAAAAACTTCCATTTATAGGGTAAATAATCTGAATATGAGATCTTGATCACAGATTTATTTTATATTTGGAACTAACATTATGATAAATTGAATTTCAGATTTTACATTTGTTCAACCATTAAAGGTAACATCTTATGCATAATGAATCTTCAATGAAAAAATGTTTATTAGATGTACATAATATCAGCAAATCCTTTTCAGGCGTAGAAGTTCTTAAAGATATAGATTTTTCTGTATATGCTGGTGAAATTCACTCACTATTAGGTGGGAATGGCGCTGGAAAATCAACATTAATGAAAATTATCGCTGGTATCCAATCTGCTGATAGTGGCACAGTAAAAATTGGTGGTGAAATTCAGACTAGACTTTCCCCACAAAAAGCACATCGTCTTGGTATCTATCTTGTTCCACAAGAACCTCTGCTCTTTCCAAATTTAACCGTAAAAGAAAATATTCTTTTTGGTTTACCTCGTCATAAAGAAAATGAAGAGAAATTAAATGAATTGCTGAAAGAGCTAAACTCTCGTTTGCCTCTTGATATACAAGCTGGATCTTTAGAAGTTGCAGATCAACAACTTGTGGAAATAATGCGTGGACTAATGCGTAATGCAAGTTTGCTTATTCTTGATGAACCCACAGCTTCTTTAACTCCCGCTGAAACCGAAAATCTATTTAACAAAATTAATTCATTATTGGATAAAGGTGTAGGTATCATTTTTATTTCCCATAAATTAAATGAAGTATGTCAGATCTCTCATCGCATTAGTATTATGAGAGATGGATATATCGCTTTAACAGGGAAAACCAATGACCTAACTCAAGAACAAATTATCAACGCAATTAAGCCTAGCTTGAAAAATGCTCAGCTTAATGAAACACAAAAACTTTGGTTAGAATTACCTGGTCATCTACGCACTAAAGATACTAACTCTCCTATCCTTGAAGTAAATCATTTAACTGGTGAAGGTTTTAAAAATATCACCTTTGATCTTTATCCTGGTGAAATACTTGGATTAGCTGGTGTTGTCGGAGCTGGTAGAACAGAACTTGCAGAAACCTTATATGGTTTAAGGAAAGCAAAGTGCGGTGAAATTTTATTTAAAAATGAAAATATTACTTCTCTCTCATTAAAACAGCGTTTACAAAAAGGTATTGTTTATCTTACCGAAGATCGGCAATCTTCAGGATTATATTTAGATGCGGCACTTACTTGGAATGTCTGTGCGCTCACTTATTACAATCAAGGATTCTGGCTAGATGAAAATAGAGAAAATGCTACTTTAGAACGTTATAAAAGAGCGATGGGTATAAAATATGCAATGCCACAACAACCTATTCGCACCCTATCTGGTGGAAATCAGCAAAAAGTCTTAATTGCTAAATGTTTAGAAGCCAATCCACGTTTACTGATCGTTGATGAACCTACTCGCGGTGTTGATGTCGGTGCAAGAGCTGATATCTATCAACTTATCAAATCAGTCGCTAAACAAAATGTTGCCGTGCTTTTCATTTCTTCTGACTTAGAAGAAATCGAGAAAATGTCTGATCGTGTTCTTGTTATGCATGATGGAGAAATTAACTGTAGTTTGCAAGGTGATCAAATAAATAGCGATAAGATTATGCAATTTGCATTTGGCGGATAAATTTCAAAGGAGACACCAAATTATGTGGAAATTCATTCAAAACAATAGAGAAATAACCATTCTAATTGCTATTTTATTTCTTTTTCTATTACTTGGATTTGAAGGTAATGGATTTCATTTGCAAACAATAACAATGATTTTTAATTCATCTCTCATTGTTATTCTATTAGCACTAGGTACAACATTCGTTATTTTAACGCGTAACATTGATGTTTCCATCGGTTCAATAATGGGGCTATGTGCTGTAATTATGGGTAGTCTTCTTAACGCTGAATTTAATCTGGTTATTGCATTTTTTATGACTTTATTATGTGGAATCGCAGCGGGAATATTTAATGGAATACTTGTTACTTTATTAAAGATACCTGCTATTGTTGCCACACTAGGTACATTAGGTTTGTACAAAGGAATAATGCTATTAATTACTGGTGGTAAATGGATCGAAGGATTACCACAAGATTTAAAATTACTTGCATCCCCTAACTTGTTATCTATATCTCCCATTGGATGGATGACACTAATACTTATTTTAATTTCTTACTTCATTCTTACTCGTACTCAAAATGGACGCAATTTCTATGCCGTAGGCGATAATCTACAAGGTGCATTACAACTTGGTGTGAAAACAAATCAGATTCGAATCCTTGCATTTACAATTAATGGATTAATGGCGGCCATCGCTGGAATAGTATTCACTTCACAAATTGGTTTTGTTCCGAACTCAACTGGCAGTGGTTTAGAAATGAAAGCTATTGCTGCCTGTGTATTAGGTGGAATTAGTTTGCTTGGTGGAGCAGGAAATATTCTCGGTGCCGTATTAGGCGCTTACTTCCTGATACAAATTGATACGATCTTAGTTTTACTTAAAGTTCCTGCTTATTGGAATAATTTTATTGCAGGACTCGTTTTACTATGTGTATTAATTTTTGATGGAAGAATAAGAGTAATGATTAGTGAAAACTTAAAACTACAACGTTACTCCAGATTCCTTAACACTAAATAAATTAAGGAGAAATTATGTTACAGATAAAGAAATATAGCTGGGAAATAACATTATTCTTTCTTGTTATTTTAGAAATAATTGGATTTGGTTTATTTAACCCTAGAATGCTAGATATCAATATTTTGTTATATAGCACAAGTGATTTTATTTATATTGGAATGTTGGCATTGCCACTGACACTGATTATTGTTAGTGGTGGTATGGATATTTCTTTTGGTTCTACTGTCGGTCTTTGTGCTATATCTTTAGGTGTCTTATTTCAATTAGGTTATCCTCTAAGTATTGCTATTTTTCTTACTTTTATCATTGGAATTTTATGTGGGTTACTGAATGCAAGTCTTATTTTGTACACCAAAGTTAATCCTCTCGTCATTACACTAGGAACAATGTATCTTTATGGTGGTGGAGCTTTATTGCTATCTGGATTTGCTGGCGCTACTGGTTATGAAGGTATCGGTGGTTTTCCAGATAGTTTATTAAACTTCGCCAATCAAAGTATTTTCAACATTCCAACTTCAATTATTTACTTCATTATTATAGCTATAATATTCTGGTTATTAATGCATAAAACAGTCATTGGCAGAAGTATATTTTTAATTGGCCAAAATGAACGTACCTCTATTTATAATGCCGTACCTATCAAACAAACCTTATTTATTATTTACGGTTTATTAGGTGCAGTTGCAGCATTTGTTGGAATATTACTAGTATCCTATTTTGGATCAGCTCGTTCTGACTTAGGTAGTTCATTATTAATGCCTGTCCTTACAGCTGTTGTATTAGGCGGTGCAAATATCTATGGTGGAGCGGGTTCTGTTCTTGGCACAGCCATCGCGGCACTATTAATTGGTTATCTGCAGCAGGGCTTACAAATGGTTGGTGTCTCTAATGAAATCTCTAGTGCTTTATCAGGAGCATTATTAATTATCGTACTAATTGGAAAATCATTCAGCATATATCGAAGTTTTATTATGAATTGGCTTAAGAAGAATGTTTTTTATTTAAAACAAAAATAAATAAAGGAGGACTTTTATAATTAATCTTTAACTTTTACTTATGCAGTATCTCATTAATGTTCAACTATAAAATAGGAGACTCACTATGAAAATGCAATTAAAAACAACCGCACTTGCTATTATGTTAGGTTTAACCGCAACTTTTGTACAAGCTGCCGATAGAATCGCATTCATTCCTAAACTCGTTGGAGTTGGCTTTTTTACAAGTGGTGGCCAAGGTGCGACTGAAATGGGTAAAAAACTAGGTGTAAATGTTACCTACGATGGCCCAACAGAACCAAGCGTATCAAACCAAGTACAATTAATTAATAACTTTGTGAATCAAGGCTATAACGCAATTGTCGTTTCTGCGGTTTCCCCTGAAGGACTTTGTTCTACATTACAACGTGCAATGAAAAGAGGTGTAAAAATTCTTACGTGGGACTCTGATGTAAAACCTGAATGTCGAAGCTACTATATCAACCAAGGCACACCTGAACAACTTGGTTCAATGCTAGTTGAAATGGCCGCTAATCAAGTCACTAAACCTAAAGCTAAAGTTGCCTTTTTCTATTCTAGTCCAACAGTAACAGATCAAAACCAATGGGTGAACGCTGCTAAAGCAAAAATCAGTAAAGAACATCCAGAATGGGAAATTGTAACAACTCAGTTTGGTTACAATGATGCAATTAAATCTTTGCAAACAGCAGAAGGTATTATCAAGGCTTATCCAGACTTAGATATTATTATTGCGCCTGATGCAAACGCCTTACCTGCTGCCGCCCAAGCTGCGGAAAACTTAAAAAATGACAAAATTACGATTGTTGGTTTTAGTACACCAAATGTAATGCGACCTTATGTAAAACGCGGCACAGTAAAACAATTTGGTCTATGGGATGTAGTAAAACAGGGTGAAATTTCTATTGCTGTAACAAATGAACTTTTAAAAGGTCGAACACTAAACGTAGGAGATAAAGTTAAAGTTCCTGATATTGGTGAAGTTGAAGTATCACCAAATAGTGTTCAAGGTTATCAATATGAAGCGAAAGGAAATGGAATTGTACTCCTTCCTGAACGTGTTGTTTTTACCAAAGATAATATTGACAACTATAATTTTTAAAATCAGGTAGGAGAATAAAATGGCAGATTTAGATGATATCAAAGATGGAAAAGACTTCGGATTAGATAAGCCCCAAACACATAAGGCATTTTATTTAAAAGGATGTGCGGCTTTAGACTGGGGAATGCAATCTAGACTGGCTAACATATTTAATCCTAAAACAGGTAAAACAATTATGTTAGCTTTTGATCACGGTTATTTTCAAGGCCCAACAACAGGATTAGAGCGCATAGATCTCAATATTGCACCATTATTTGAATATACTGATGTTTTAATGTGTACAAGAGGGATCTTACGTAGCGTTGTTCCTCCAGATACTAATAAGCCTATTGCATTACGTGCATCAGGAGCAAATTCAATTCTAACTGAATTATCGAATGAAGCCGTTGCAGTTGATATTGAAGATGCATTAAGACTAAACGTATCAGCTATGGCTGCGCAAGTTTACATTGGCTCAGAATACGAACATCAATCAATTAAAAATATTATCAAATTGGTTGATCAAGGTTATCGCTATGGAATGCCAATTATGGCTGTAACTGGTGTTGGTAAAGATATGGCTAGAGATCAACGCTATTTTTCACTTTCTACGCGTATTGCTGCAGAAATGGGCGCAAATATAATCAAAACCTATTATGTTGATAAAGGCTTCGAGCGTGTTACAGCTGGCTGCCCTGTTCCCATTGTTATTGCTGGCGGGAAAAAACTCCCAGAACGCGATGCATTAGAAATGTGCTATCAAGCTATAGATCAAGGCGCTTTAGGGGTAGATATGGGAAGAAATATTTTCCAATCAGATTCACCTATTGCGATGTTAAAAGCCGTGAATGCCGTTGTTCATGGCGGTGAAAATTCGGAAAAAGCTTATCAACTCTATCTTCACGAAAAAAATAGTTAACCACAAATTCATTAAGGAGCAATTATGCTTACAATGTTAGTTGAAATTAATGTGAAAGAAGGAAAAGAAGAAGAATTCTTAACCCTTTTTAAACACCATCAGGCTTGCACAAGTGCTGAAAAAGGGAATATTCGCTTCGATGTTTTACGCGATCCTGAAATCAAAACACGTTTTTATGCTTATGAAGTTTACGCGAGTGAAGAAGCTCTAAATGAGCATAGAAAAACGCCACACTATCAGCATTGTGTGAAAGAACTAGAAAATCTTATGACTTGCCCTAGAAGCAAAAAACTATTTGACTGGGTTAGCCCTGAAATTTCATAAATATATTTAATAGTAAAAAAAATACACTATGCTTTAATCTGTACCCTAAAAGTTGGACGTAAAAGCTAGCAATTAAGGTGCAGATTTTTTTATGAACAAATCATCATTCATTTACATTTTTATCGGCTCACTTTTGAAGTAAAAATCAAAAGTGCGGCCATTTTTTACAAAATTTTTTGCATTTTTTTAAGCTAGTTTTTTATGTGGGGGGAAGATAGGCTTTTTAGCACGATTACTTATGATAAACTCATTTTTAGAATATTAATCCAAAAATAAAAATCTTTACAAAATTTAAAACTATAAAGATTACTGAATATAGGAAAATAAGACCGTTTATAGTATTTTTATCTATTGACTAAAACTTATATTCCGTTATATTTCCTAACCTTAACATTTCTTTAACGTTTAAATAGGTGAAAATATGACACAGTCAGCAAAACGCGAAACCTTCTCAGGTAGCCGTGCATTTATTTTTGCCGCCATCGGATCTGCTGTGGGTTTGGGAAACATTTGGCGTTTTCCTTATACCACTTATGAAAACGGTGGTGGTGCATTCATTATTCCTTATCTTATTGCGCTTTTAACCGCAGGTATTCCATTTTTATTCTTAGATTATGCCATTGGGCATCGCCACCGTGGGGGTGCACCGTTGTCTTATCGCCGTTTCAGCCGCCATTTTGAAACTTTCGGTTGGTGGCAAGTAATGGTGAATGTGATCATCGGGATTTACTATGCGGTTGTGCTAGGTTGGGCGGCGAGCTATACCTATTTCTCTTTTAATACCGCTTGGGGTGATAAGCCAATTGATTTCTTCTTACACGATTTCTTGCAAATGGGCGATATTGCTCAGGGTGTGAGTTTTGAATTTGTTGGTATGGTGGTTGGCCCGTTAATTGCCGTATGGCTTGTGGCACTTGGTGTGTTGGCGTTAGGCGTGCAAAAAGGGATCGCCAAATTATCCACTGTGTTAATGCCTGTGCTTTTAGTGATGTTTGTGGTGTTGGTAGCTTCATCATTATTCTTACCGGGGGCAGCGAAAGGGTTAGATGCTTTATTTACGCCAAATTGGTCAAAACTCTCTGATCCGAGTGTGTGGATTGCCGCTTATGGGCAGATTTTCTTCTCCCTTTCTATCGGCTTCGGGATTATGGTAACTTACGCCTCTTACTTGAAAAAAGAATCTGACTTAACCGGTAATGGCTTGGTAGTGGGCTTTGCCAATAGTAGTTTTGAATTATTAGCTGGTATCGGGGTGTTTGCCGCTCTTGGCTTTATGGCTACGGCGTCAGGGCAAGAAGTGGGCGAAGTAGCAAAAGGCGGAATCGGCTTGGCGTTCTTTGCGTTCCCAACGATTATTAACGCTGCACCATTTGGTAAAGTGCTTGGTGTGTTGTTCTTTGCTTCATTAACTTTCGCTGCTTTGACTTCATTTATCTCTGTAATCGAAGTAATTATTTCGGCAATTCAAGATAAATTACGTGTTCGCCGTGCTAAAGCCACTTTCCTTGTTGGTGTGCCAATGATGTTAATTTCAACCGTATTATTCGGTACAACCACAGGCTTACCAATGCTTGATGTGTTAGATAAATTCGTCAACTATTTTGGTATTGTTGCGGTGGCATTTGTTTCCTTGGTGGCTATCGTTACCAACGAAAAATTAGGCTTACTTGGCAAGCACTTAAACGAAACATCTTCTTTCAAAGTTGGCTTTTTATGGCGTTTATGTATCGTTTTAACCACAGGTATCCTTGCATTTATGTTATTAAGTGAAGGGGCGAAAGTGTTCACTGAAGGTTATGAGGGCTATCCATCTTGGTTCGTTAATACCTTTGGTTGGGGAATGGCGGCAAGCCTTGTGGTGATCAGTTTCCTAATCTCTCGCTTAAAATGGAAACACGAAGAGTTATTAAACCCAGAAGAACAGGCAAAAGAGGAACAATAAAATGAGTACTAGTGCAATTATTATGATGGCCGTTGCCTTGGTTATTATTTGGGGCGGATTACTTTTCTCCATCAAAAATCTGCCAAAAGATAAATAAAAACTCGCGGAAAAAATACCGCACTTTATAGACAAAATAAAACAGCCACTTATTTAGTGGCTGTTTTTTATCGATTTACAAAATTATTTACAACGTCCTGCCGCTTTTTCTAATGCGTTACAAGATGAAGATTTATTTCCATCTGTACCAGAACAGACTGCATCAGAAGAAACTACAACCACGGTTGTAATATAGCATTGATATTTTTTCTTCCCAACGGTGGCAATAAAACGAATATCATCGATACCTGCTTTACGCTCTGAAATTACTACCTTATTTGCGTTTGTACTTAAGGCAAATGCGGCTTTCTCTTTGAGTGTTTCATCAGAAATGGTTTGATTTCCCACAACACCGCACCCTGTGAGAAATAACGTGATTAACGTTGCTAATTTTTTCATTTTATTGTGCAACTCCCACTGCGCCTAACCCAATGGCAGATAATAAAACAGGGGACGTCATTAATCCGATGAGTACTAATACCCAAGCTAGAATATTTACGCCAATACCCGCCATATTGCGATTTTTGACCGCAATAATCGTACCAATTAATACGGCAATAAAAGCCAATGGAACAAAAATAAAGCCTAAAAATAAGATACCCAGTACAGCTAGCACACAAGCAATTAATCCTGCGACCAATCCAGTTCCCACTTTGGTTTGCACGTTTTGAGTTGTCATAATTTTCTCCTTAATTTTCATTATTGACAGTTAAGATTTGCACCTAAAACAGGTTCATTCTAACCTGAACCTAAAATAGGTGCAATGAAAAAATTACGCACATCTATCCACGCAGAAGAACAACAATTTCTGCGTCAATTATTTATCACGCAACGGCAAGCATTAGGGCTATCACAGCGGGCTTTAGCAGAACGTTTGGGGGTGATTTATTCTTTAATTGGAAAAATCGAAACGGGCGATCGCCGTCTTGATGTGATGGAATTTATTGAATATTGCCAGGCCTTAGAACTTGACCCTAGTAAGGTATTACAACAACTGCACGCAACTTTTTTTCGTACTAAATAATTTCCTCGCGAAAAAAGTGCGGTGTTTTTACTTATTCGTCTAGTTCCTGCTGAGCCAGCTTTTCTTGTTTGGAATGATAAAAATACAGATAAATCAACCCAATTGGGGCAATCGCCCAGCTAAAGAAAAAGCATAGAAACATCGTAATGGTTTTTGTAACAAGCAACAAAATGGGATTCACAAAGAAAACATTCTCTCCCAAGAGATAATCCACCACGCTTTCATACACAAAACGTGAATAAGGATACAAAAAGAGAAGAACGCAATTCATTATTGTGATTGAGATAAATTTGCTATCAATCGCCCCCTTTCCCGCATTAAAGATCATTGCTTCCAATAGGATAAAAAGAATTAAGCCGAAGAAAAAATGGCGGAAATAGTACGCTTTATTTAAGCCTCCAAAGGTTTTGCTGATCAAAGACATTTTCTCTCCTTTATTGATTAATAATAAATTTTATCTTATCACAGACAAAATAAAGCGCGGTAAGATTCTGTAAAATTTTGATTTTTATAAATTTAACAGTAAAATTTGTGCTAATTTTTAGTGAGGAAGATTATGTTAGATATTGTTTTGTATGAACCTGAGATCCCACAGAATACAGGGAATATTATTCGCCTTTGTGCCAATACAGGATTTCGTTTGCATTTAATTGAACCACTTGGTTTTACTTGGGATGATAAACGCCTACGCCGTTCAGGACTGGATTATCACGAATTTGCTGAAATCAAAAAGCACAAAACCTTTGCTGATTTTCTTGCCAGCGAACAACCCAAACGCTTATTTGCAATGACCACCAAAGGGCGTTTAGCTCACAGCCAAGTGGCCTATCAACAAGGAGATTATTTGATGTTTGGCCCTGAAACGCGTGGCATTCCAATGGCAATTTTAGATGAAATGCCAATGGAACAAAAAATCCGTATTCCAATGACTAAAAATAGCCGTAGTATGAATTTATCAAATTCTGTTGCGGTCGCGGTTTATGAAGCGTGGCGACAATTAGGCTATGGCGGTGCGGTGAATTTTGATCCTACTGCATAAATTAAGCATTTCTTTCTCTTTTTAGCATAAACCGCCTTTCTCGGCGGTTTTGTTTTTTTAAACTAAGAGAAATAAAAATAATATCAACGCACTACACGCAAAAAAATCGGGCGATAACTTGCTTTTTTCTGCCAAGATTTCGATACAAAATGGACGATCACAAAGGCAAGTGCGGTGCAAAAAACGATAAAAATGCCTTGCCACAGTTCGGTTTGGAAAAGCTGATCGGCGATCAGCGTGGAAAGCAATAAGGTGAGTAACGGGAAAAAATACACCAGCAAACTAGACAAAATCAGTGAGCGTTCCATTAAACCGATTTCGATAATTTGCCCTGCTTTGACGGGGGTGATGGTTTCCACCTCAAAAAAATGCGCCGTGCCTGTGCCATTCAGTTCCGCCAGTGCCGCTGAGCCACAGGCAGACTTTGCCACGCAGCTCCCACAGGCACTTTGCGATTGGCATTTCACTTGCGCAATGCCAGATTGATAGGAAATAACCACCGCACTTTCTTTCAGCATTTATTTCACCTTAATATCTTGCACGATGCGTTTTGCGGTAGAAATCGGCAGCTGCCCTACAAGGGTAAATTCGTTATCGCCAAAGGTTTCGCTATAAAAGGTTCTGGTACCATTCCACCAGCCGTTTTTTTCTTCATTTGGCAAAATTGAGCTTGAGCGGTAAAGGGTGAAGGAAAATAATCCATCGCTGTAAAGCTGCGCTTCAATGCGTTCTTCGCCATTGGTTTCCACACTGCGATTAATCAGCTTAAAGCCGTTTGGCAACCAGCTTGGCTGCCAGTTAAAGGCTTCTTTACTTGGCTGGAAAGTGGTTTTGTCATTAATCAGCGCAGGAAAACCCATATGATTAATGGCATTGAATAAATCATCAAATTGTTCGCTTTGATATAAATTCACCACGCGGAATTGTTCTAACAGATTATTTTCTCGATCTAACACATCACTGCGTAGCAACAAATGGCTTTGTTCGTCAATAAAGACCACATATTGATAGCGAAAATCATCTTTCGGCAAAATACGAATGGTTTGTACCACGCGATCTGCCACGCGGTTGCGTCCAATATAGGTGAAATCATAGTTTTGTTTCAGCGCATCAAGATTGCTCCACATAATCGCAGGCAAGCTGTCCACAATATGATTAGCATTAATCGAGAACGGAGAATAATTCGGTTGGAAATAACTCACCACATTATCACGTTGCACAATTTGCTGCGGCATTCCGTCAAGGGTGAGCAGTTGGGCGTAGGTTTTGCCGTTATGATAAATATGGCTATAACGTAATGAAGCCATATTCGGCGTGGTTTGCACGAAAGCAATTTCATAGTTTAGATGAGAGCCTGCCTGTTGCATTTCATCTAGCAATTGGCGAGGCTGGACTGCATCAGGTTCTGCCGCCCATAAGGGATTTACAGAAAACAGCACTAAGGAAAGTGCGGTGATTTTTTTGACCGTTTTTAACATCGTTATTCACACATAGGATACAAACAAATTCACCACCAAAAATGGTGGTGAATAACCTAAACTTCATTCATTGTTATTTCTGATTTTGCAAATTTAATCTATCCGCATAAATGCGTTTTTGCAATTCGTAGCTTTGTAGCATTGAATCAATACGTTTATTTTTTTGCTCAATTTGCTCAGGGGTTATCACCGATTGGGTTGGTGCATTATAGCTCACTTCTTGCACGGAATTGTTAAATGGCAAGGTTTGCAACACAGGCGCATCTTGGTTTTCTTTGCCATTGTGCGCCATAAAACTTTGCACGCCCATCACTGCAACTAAGCACACGCCCGCTGCCACAGCAAATTGAGTCATTGGCATAAACCACGCTTTCAGTTTTTGCATAAATGGCGATTGCGCGGTTTCTTCTGGCATTGGTTGAGAAACCATCGGTTGCGCCACCACAATTTCTTCTTGCTCAATTAAATCTGCCATTTTTGCAGTGAAATCCGCACCCAATAATACTTCACTTTCCTGACGCATTACTGCACGAATAGTATGAAAATTTGCCCAGGATTTTTGTAAATCAGCATCTTGGCAAAGTTTTTCTGTCATTGCCTCGCTGATTTGTTCGCCATCAATGTAAGCGGAAAGTTGCTCTTTTTGCATTGTAAACTCCAGGGTTTTCTCTTTTTTAATGTTATTAATGTTGTATTAGCCTTGAAGAAGGGGTTGAATTTTATTTTCGATAATCTCCCTTGCGCGGAAAATACGCGAACGCACCGTTCCTACTGGGCAATTCATAATATCGGCAATTTCTTCATAACTTAACCCCTCTAACTCACGCAAGGTGATGGCGGTTTTTAAATCTTCTTGCATACTATGAATGGTATCAAAAATGATCTTCTTCAATTCACCAGATAACATCTGATTTTCGGGCGTATCTACGTCCCGCAAATTTGTTCCCACATCATAGGATTCTGCCTCATCTGCCAGAATATCTTCATTCGGCGGGCGGCGACCCTGTGCGGTTAAATAATTCTTTGCCGTGTTCACGGCGATACGATATAGCCAAGTGTAGAAAGCACTGTCACCGCGGAATGATTCAATAGAGCGATATGCTTTAATGAATGATTCTTGTACAACATCGGGAATATCATTCGGCGACACATAACGGGTTAATAGCCCTGCCACCTTATTTTGATAACGCGATACCAACAAATTGAATGCTTTCTTATCTCCCTGCTGTACCCTTTCTACCAAAGCCTGATCTGTTAGCTGTTCAGTCATATAACCTCTTATACACCTCTAACAAGCCTTGATACACAAGACAGCAAGCTCGTGTTCTCTTAGAGGGATTAAAATCGTAAAAGTTCAATATTTCTGTCAAATTAGTTTGATAATTTTTCTTGTATATAGGAAACCATTTGCTGTAATTCAAGATCTGGCGCAGGTTTTCGATTAAAAAACCACGAAAATAATTGCAAATCTGTTGCGCCTAATAAACGCACAAATGTCGCTTTCTGATGTTCATCTAATTCATCAAAATGCTGCTGGAAAAATGGCATAATCACCTTATCCAGCTCCAACATTCCACGCCGACAATCCCACTCAAGACGAAATTTATTATATTTTTCCATTGTGCTTCCCCGTTGGATTGAATAATAAGGCAATTATAACGAAAATCAGCACCAAAGTGCGGGGATTTTTAACCAATTTTATTACCTATTACGAATTAACTCTTTAGTGGCAGTAATTACTTGACTATTACCCAATTAGGCATAGAATGACGAACAGATTTTTATTTATTTTAACCTGAGTTCGGGATAAGAGCTTGCCTAAATCATTGAAACAGCTTAGTTTTTTGCAGCTTGTCCATAAGCCGACACGTTTTTGAGTGTCGGCTTAAAGGGAAACCAACAGTAAGCAATGAGTCCTGCTAAAAGATTAGCAGCGAACCCTGTGAAGCTTCGATGCCTTGAGTGTTCAATCTGACATAGGTTTTTAAGCTCATCAAAAACAGTTTCAATTAACGAGCGTCCGTTAAGTAACGCCTCATCAATAGGTTTAAGAATCTGCTGTTTCATATTCCTTCGAAGCTTGGTTATAAAATCGATATTGAAGTCATTAAACAGTTTATCTTTTAAATCTTGACTGACATACCCTCGATCACCAAACAGTTTACCGAATATATCATTTGCTAGGCCCTGTCTTAGCGGCTCTCTATCATCTATATTTCCCGGAGTGACTCTAATCGATAATAACTCACCGTGATGATTGATAATCGCGTGCAGTTTAAATCCGTAAAACCAACCCATACTTGTCTTACCTCTTTGAGCAATCCCCTCAAAGACCTTATGACGCTTAATCCGCCGGTTATGGCATACAGATAGTTTGGTGGCATCCACAAAGCTAATACCTGTGCAACTTCCCATCAAGCTTTTAAGATAAGCACACAAAGGCACAAGAGCACGGGGTACTAATTCAATAAAACGTGAGTAGCTTGGTAAGTCCGGAAAATCTTTTTTCATCATGCCTAGCATATGATGATAGTAAAACCCTTTAAATTGACGGTAACGTAATTGATGAAACAGTACCAATATAGTCATTATCTCTAGTACACTTATCTTGCATGCTCTTAATCGCTTTGTCCCATTTTCGATCAGCTGACGTTCAAATTGTGGTTTGAATGCTTGGTAAAAGTCGTCAATGTGGCAGTATAATTCGGTTAGGTTGTCCATGTAAGAAGTCCTTTTTGTTGAGTTTTTATTAGTACATTAACTTTAACAATTTTGGACTTCTTTTTTTTGCCTTTTTTGACCTGCTTATCCCGAACTCAGGTTAAATTAATAATGAAATATTTGTTTTTTTTACTCAGGGTGAATATGATTGAAAATAACTATCATAAAATAACTATGTAACTAAACGACTCCCTTACCTGCTTTATCGTTCAACGCCGATGTTTATGATTGCAGCCAGTAAGCCTTGGGTAAAAGAGGCTTATTAATTGCGATAAAAATAAAGTCCTATCAACGTTATTAAGAGCGGACAGGACTTTTATGATCTTTATAATTTCTAGTATTAAGGGGTTGAAATAACAGCTTTAGGTGTGGTTTTTCTTTGGTGAAAATAAGCGGTAATAAGCAACATAGCATAAAGTATTGCCCCCATCAGCCATAACAGACCATCCCAATAAGCGACGCTATAACTATAAATAAAGGCAAATAAAAGGGGACCAATGATCCCGGTAATATTGGTTAGGCTCACCAGAGTACCTTGTAATTTCCCTTGCGCATTATCATCGACAGATTTTGATAAATAACCTTGTAATGCGGGTTGCCCCATACCTCCTGCCGCTAAGCAAATTAATGCTGGTAAGATGACCCAAACGTGGCCTATCCACGCTAATAATAAACAGCCCATCATATCAATAGACATACTGATCATAATGGTGGTTTTTTCGCCCCATTTTTGTGCCAATTTCCCAGCGACAATCGCCTGAAAGAAAATATGTAATACACCCAGAACCGCCAAAGACATACCGATAGAAGTTGTGTTCCAATCAAAACGATATTGTGTAAACAGCACCCAGATGGTGGCAGGAATTTGCCCGATAAGCTGGATAATAAAATAGGTTGCTAACCAAAAGTAGAGGCTTTTCTTAAAAAAAACAGTGACTGTATTTGAGGCAGTTTGGTTTTCAGGTGTCCTATTGGCAACAAGCGCTTCTCTTTTTTGTGTTTCTCGGAAAAAGAGCAAAGAGAGTATTAATAATATCGAGTGTGAAATAGCGGCAAAAATAAATGGCATATGAGCACTGATATCACCTAATAATCCCCCTAGCATTGGGCCGATAATAAGGCCAACACCAAAAGCACCACCTAAGAAACCAAAATAGCGAGTTCGATTTTTAGCGGGAGTCACATCACTCATCGCTGATGCACATACGGCACCTGTTGCGCCTGTGATCCCCGCAATGATGCGCCCAATATAGAGCATCCAAAGTGTGGTTGAGAATGCCATTAAAAGATAGTCGAGTGCCGCGCCTAAAAGGGAAAACAGCAAGATGGGTTTTCTGCCGTATTTATCAGACAGTCGTCCTAGAATAGGAGCAAAAATAACCTGCATGGTAGCATAGAGCGCTAATAGCACACCGTAATGGGTTGCCAGTGAATTTTCACTGACAAATTCATTTAATAGAGTAGGGAGTACTGGCATGATAAGCCCGATACCAATGGCATCTAATACGGTGATCAGCAGTATAATAATAATTGATTTATTCATTGAGATCCTAAAAATCTATCAGTGATAGAGTGGGTGTAAAATATCTCTATCAGTGATAGATTGTCAAGGCTATTTTATTTTGAGGTAGGTAATGGCAAAGCTAGATAAAGAACAAGTTATTGATAATGCGTTGATTTTACTTAATGAAGTTGGTATTGAAGGATTAACAACGCGTAAGCTGGCGCAAAAAATAGGTGTGGAACAACCCACATTGTATTGGCATGTAAAAAATAAACGCGCTTTGTTAGATGCATTAGCAGAAACTATTTTGCAAAAGCACCATCATCATGTTTTGCCATTGCCGAATGAAACATGGCAGGACTTTTTGCGAAATAACGCGAAAAGCTTCCGCCAAGCCTTATTAATGTATCGTGATGGTGGCAAAATTCATGCGGGAACACGCCCCTCTGAAAGTCAATTTGAGACATCAGAACAGCAACTACAGTTTTTGTGTGATGCTGGGTTTAGTCTATCTCAAGCCGTGTATGCATTAAGCTCTATTGCGCATTTTACATTAGGCTCCGTACTGGAAACTCAAGAGCATCAAGAAAGCCAAAAAGAGCGTGAAAAAGTAGAGACGGATACTGTTGCCTATCCGCCATTATTAACCCAAGCCGTTGCAATTATGGATAGTGATAATGGTGATGCTGCATTTTTGTTTGTCCTTGATGTGATGATCTCTGGACTTGAAACAGTATTAAAGAGCGCTAAATAAATCTAAATTCGCTGACGCCCTTTTTGGCTAATTAGTTGCCCTTGTATGTCAGCGATACCAATGTGAGCAATACAACCTGCATTAAATTGTAAATAGTCATCTTCGATGCCATCAGAGAAAATTACGCCATTCTCTGGCATCAAAGATCCTAATTGCAGTGGTGAGTCAGGCTCAATAGTGCCAAAAGTCAGTGCAACACCTGTTGTTCTACTTGGAAATGGCTCTCTTACACTAAATTGTAGCTTTCGATCACTCCAGCTAAAGCCTTGTAATAGAGGGTGCGAAGCTTCTCCTGTAATTGCCATCGCACCAGCAAGAATAGATTGAAACCACCCCGTTGATCCCAATCCTGTTGATACAATAATGCCTGATGAAGATTGCACTTCTTCAGCGCCATTCCATTGCAAAATATACTGTGCGGAAGTGTGGCTTTTAGGGCCAATAAATAAGTCATTAACCGCTAATAAGGATTGACCATCATTGGTTGTTGCTTGTGCAAAAGTGACCGTTTTAAATGGCATTTTTTTATTAATGGTGTTAATAACTGTCTCTTTTAATTGCCCTATTTCAAAGGGTAATAATTTACCATCCCACCTTGATGGATCAGGATTTATGGCAATGATAGGCTGTCCATTAAGGTATTTCAGCGTATTGGCAACAAGCCCATCTTGACCAATCACCACCACAATATCGTGAGGTGAGAATTGATAGCTGGGTAATAAGCCTCTTTCTAAAAGTTGAAATCGTCCTAATGATTTTAAAATCAACTCAGCTTCTGTGAGTTGCTTTTGATATAAATTGTGTTCATTGAGATAATCCTTTACCTCAACATTGTTGTGTTCTAAATAGAATTTGGCTTGTGACCAGGTATTAAAGCGCTCAATTAATTCCTGTAAGCGGCTTTTTCTCATCACCAGCACAAAGCGAAAATCTTCGTTACGTTGCATTATTTACTGCCTTTTTTCATAAATTGGCTAAATAAATCAGGTGTGATATTCAACTCGCCGATTTTTCCTGAATTCAGTGCTAAGGTTTCAAATGCCATTGCCATTAATTGTTGTGAGTCCATTTTTGCTAATGCCATTGCTTTTAGGTTCTCAACTGGTAATTCACGATATTTTATTTAATTTAATAAATATCAAAATCGAACAAAATAACAATATACTATTTAAGGAGCATACCGTTATGTCAGGTATTTTTACGCAAACAAATCCAGCTCGCCGCCGTTATGGTGTTGCCGCTTTTGTCGGTATTATTGCGGGTTTAATTTCTGCCTTCGTAAAATGGGGTGCAGAGCATCCATTCCCACCACGCAGCCCATTCGATTTATTCGTTACGGCTTGTCAAGATCCATCACAAGCTTTGGAAGTGTGTTCTCGTGCGTTTTTAAACCCACCACACGTTTTCTTGCGTGATTATTTTGGTATTGATCCAACTGAAGCAGTGTTCACTTTCGCTGATCACGGTTTTAACTGGATTGGGGTAACTCACATCACCTTCTCAATCGTATTTGCTGTGGGTTACTGTGTGGTTGCAGAGCGTTTCCCTAAAATCAAATTCTGGCAAGGTGTGGGCGCAGGTTTAATCGCTGATGTTTGTGTACACTACATCACATTCCCTGCTTTAGGTTTAACACCACCAGTATTAGACTGGCCATTATACGAACACGTTTCTGAATTAGTGGGCCACGTTTTCTGGTTCTGGACAATTGAGATTGTGCGCCGTGATTTACGTAACCGCATCACGCACCAACCAGACCCTGAAGTTCCATTAGATCAACCTTATCGTTAATCAAGTAAAGCCCGAGTCATTCGGGCTTTATTTTTTTCTTTTTTATCACCCCTCTTTTTTGTAAAAATGTAGAGCGAAATCAAAAATTTGCGTACAATGCCATAGCCTGAGTTTAACAATAAAAAGGAGAAAATATGGATAGAAGAAAATTCCTGCGTCTTGGCGCATTAAGTTTATTCAGTGTAAACAGCTTATCGCTCAATGCGGCGGAGCAAAATACTACGGTGGCATTACGCATTATTGCCACCACGGATATTCACGGTTTTTTGACAGATTTTGATTATTACAAAGATGCGCCTACGGATAAATTCGGTTTTACCCGTGCAGCAAGCCTGATTGCAAGCGCACGTCAAGAAGTGAAAAACTCGGTGTTAGTGGATAATGGCGATTTAATTCAAGGCAACCCGATTGCCGATTATCAAGCCGCCAAAGGGGATAAAGAAGGCAAGCCAAATCCGTCTATTTTAGCCCTAAATGCAATGCACTATGATGTGGGAACGATCGGCAACCACGAGTTCAACTATGGCTTAGATTATTTAGATCGCGCTATTAAGCAAGCCCACTTCCCTATTATCAACGCCAATGTGGTGAAAGCCAGCGATGATCAGCCTTATTTCCAACCTTATTTTATTCAAGAAAAAAGTGTAACAGATAATGCTGGCAACACGCATCAAATCAAAATTGGTTATATTGGCTTTGTGCCACCACAAGTGATGGTATGGGATAAAGCCAATTTAGAAGGCAAAGTAAAAGCCTACGATATTAAGAAAACCGCAGAAAAATATGTGCCAATTGTGAAAGCACAGGGTGCTGACATTATTGTTGCACTGGCGCACACCGGCCCTTCCGATGAACCTTATAAAGAAGGTGAAGAAAATGCCGCTTTCCATTTAGCCGATGTAAAAGGCATTGATGCTGTAATCTTCGGCCATTCGCACCGCTTGTTCCCAAATAAAGAATTTGCTAACAGCAAAGGGGCGGATATTGAAAAAGGCACAATGAACGGCGTGCCAGAAAGTATGGCGGGCTATTGGGCAAATAATATCAGCGTGGTGGATCTCACCTTAAATCAACATAATGGTAAATGGTTTGTTACTGACGGCCGTGCAGCCTTGCGTCCGATTTATGATGCCGATAAGAAAAAAGCCCTTGTGGGCAATCACCCTGAAGTTGCGGCATTACTTGCGCCAATCCACGAAGCCACTCGTGCCTTTGTAGCACAGCCGATTGGAAAAGCCTCTGATAATATGTATAGCTTCCTTGCCTTGTTCCAAGATGATCCAACGGTACAAATCGTAAACCAAGCGCAACAAGCTTACGCTGAAAACGTGGTGAAAAATCTGCCTGAGCTAGCAGGTATTCCAGTGTTGAGTGCCGCTGCGCCATTTAAAGTCGGTGGACGTAAAAACGATCCAAGCGCTTATGTAGAAGTGGATAAAGGCGATCTCACTTTCCGCAATGCGGCAGATCTCTATCTCTACCCAAATACCTTAGTGATTGTCAAAGTTAGCGGCGCAGAACTCAAACAATGGCTTGAGTGCAGTGCGGGAATGTTTAACCAAATCGATCCAAATAGCGACAAACCACAACCCTTGTTAAATTGGAACGGTTTCCGTACTTACAATTTCGATGTGATTGACGGAGTAAACTATGAAATTGATGTTACCCAACCTGCCCGTTATGACGGTGAGTGCAAGCTCATTAATGACAAGGCATCGCGTATTGTTAATCTCACCTATCAAGGTAAACCAGTGCAAGATAGCGATCAATTCTTAATTGCAACCAATAATTATCGCGCTTATTCGGGTAAATTCCCTGGCACAGGTGATGCCCATATCGTCTTTGCTTCCCCTGATGAAAATCGTCAAATTTTGGCAAACTACATCAGCCAAACCACCAAAGAAAAAGGCGAAGTGATCCCTTCTGCGGATAATAACTGGAAACTTGCCCCAATTGCCTCCATTCAGCCATTGAAAGTACAAGTGGAAACGTCCCCAAGCGATAAAGCAAAAGCCTTCATTAAAGAAAAAGCGCAATATCCAATGGATTACGTTGGGCAAGATGAACTAGGCTTCGCGGTTTACCAAATAAATTTAAACAAAAAATAGACCGCACTTTTAATAAAAATAAGGCGATGCTAACTCACATCGCCTTTTTTATCGCTTAAATGCAGTATGATTAATTACTGTGCTAACAAACTTTCATCGAGTAGCAAATCTTCATTTTTGTTTACGCCTACACCGCGTTCAAGAATGTGTTGCGCGATTTGATGGGCTTCGGGTAGAGAATGTTCGGTGTAAGTGCCGCATTGATATTCGTTTAATTCGGGAATCTCTTTTTGATCTTTCACCTGTAAAATATCTTTCATTGAAGCGAGCCACGCCTGTGCCACTTGTTGCTCATTTGGCGTCCCGATTAATGACATATAAAATCCGGTACGGCATCCCATTGGAGAAATATCAATAATTTCCACCTGCTCACTATTGAGGTGATCACGCATAAAACCAGCGAAAAGATGCTCTAACGTGTGAATGCCTTTCGGCGGCAGGATTTCTTTGTTTGGGATACAAAAACGCAAATCGAAAATCGTAATATCATCGCCTTTTGGGGTACGCATTGTTTTGGCAACACGCACTGCGGGGGCGTTCATTTTGGTGTGATCCACTTTAAAGCTATCGAGTAATGGCATCGTTGCTTCCTTAATTTTGATGTTATGTAAATTAATGTAAAAATTTTTCTATTTTTTTCGAACTTTTCGTAAGCCCTTGTGTCTTATAGTATAGCAACTTGCAGTTGTTTTAATAAATTGATTCCTTAAATTATTTTGCCACCCTAATAAGGTGGCTTTTCTTTATCCTATTTTTGTACAAAAACCCACCTTAAAATGGAAAAGTCAAAATTTTTCACTTTTTTTGCAATTTTTATTTGTAAACTTTTGTAAAGTTGTGTAGTATCTCTCTTACAAAAGAATACAACTTATCGTTGTTTAAAAGAAATTGGTTCCTTAGGTTATTTGCCACCCTTGATGGGTGGCTTTTTTTTATTTCTAAGCAAACTACTATCCCTACAAATAACCCATTGCGATAAAACAATGGGTTAATCTGATCATAAGACTTAATTAAAATTTTGCCAGTAACATCGTCTCAAGTTTTTCTTGGTCGATGGCGAATTTACGAATCCCTTCAGCCAGTTTTTCTACTGCCATTGGATCGCTGTTGTGCTGCCAGTAGAACTCGCTTTCAGTAAGCGGTTGTGGTTTGGCTTTCACTTCACCTGTGTAATCTAGTTTACGCACAAGTGCGGTGTGATTTTCTTGTAATTCTTTTAACAATGCTGGGGCGATAGTTAAGCGGTCGCAGCCTGCAAGCTCAGTAATTTCGCCTACGTTACGGAAACTTGCACCCATTACCACGGTTTGATAGCCGTGTTGTTTGTAATAGTTGTAAATTTTAGTCACTGAAATTACGCCCGGATCTTCTGCTGGTGCGTATTCTTTTTTGTCGCTGTTCGCTTTGTACCAGTCAAGAATACGGCCCACGAATGGGGAAATTAAATATACACCCGCTTCCGCACAAGCACGCGCTTGCGCTTCTGAGAATAAAAGGGTTAAGTTACAGTTAATACCTTCTTTTTCAAGGATTTTTGCTGCACGGATACCCTGCCAAGTGGAGGCGATTTTAATTAAAATACGATCATTAGATACGCCTGCTTCATTATAAAGTGCGATTAATTTACGCGCTTTTTCAACAGTCGCTTGGGTGTCGTAAGAAAGACGTGCGTCCACTTCGGTAGAAATGCGTCCTGGGACAATTTTAAGAATTTCTAAGCCGATGTTTACCGCTAATTTATCTTCTGCATCAATAAGTTGCTGTGCTTTATCGGCACTTTTACTTTTAGCATAAGCAATGGCTTCATCAATTAATGGTGCATATTGAGGCAAAGCAGAGGCGCTTAAAATGAGTGATGGGTTGGTGGTAGCGTCTTGTGGTTGGTAGGTTTTAATGGCTTCAATATCCCCTGTATCTGCCACAACCACGGTCATTTCGCGTAATGCTTCTAATTGTGTTGTCATAGTTACCTCTCATTTGATTGTTAGTTAAGTTCGCATACAATATCACATCTTAGCGATGCACATATAGCTATTTTAGCTTTAGTATTGATAGGTAGATTCTAAATTAAATTTGGCGCGGTAGAAAACCTTAGAGAAATAAAATCTGTGATCAGGCTCACAATATAAGGAAAACAAAATGAAAACACGTTGTAGTTGGGCGGAAGGTTCGGCGATTTATCAAGATTACCACGATAATGAATGGGGTAAACCAGAATATAACAGTTTGAAATTATTTGAGAAAATTTGTCTAGAAGGGCAACAAGCCGGGCTTTCGTGGATCACGGTGTTGAAAAAACGTGAACATTATCGGCAAGCCTTTTTTCATTTTAATCCTGAAAAAATTGCCAAGATGACAGAACAAGATCTTGATGAATGTATGCAAAATGCAGGATTAATTCGCCATCGTGCCAAGTTAGAAGCCATTGTGAAAAACGCCAAAGCTTATTTAGCGATGGAAAAGTGCGGTGAAAATTTCAGCGATTTTATTTGGACATTCGTTAATCATCAGCCACAAATGAATGATGTGCCGGATTTATCTGCCGTGCCAGCAAAAACCGAAACCTCAAAAAATTTGTCGAAAGCGTTGAAAAAACGTGGCTTTGTCTTTGTGGGCGAAACCACCTGTTATGCCTTTATGCAATCAATGGGGTTGGTGAATGATCATCTCAACACCTGTTTTTGTAAGCATAAATAAAATGCTTTTTGAGCGGTTTTTCTTTATAATCGGGTTAATTTCTACACCTGAAAACAAAATGGGTTATTAATGAAAAAAAATTACTACACAATGCTTTCTTTCTCAATTTTGACCGCACTTTATGGCGCGCCAAGTTGGGCAAGTTTGCAGCAGCAATGTTTAGCTGGCGTACCACAATTTCAAGGGGAAGTGGTGCAAGGCGATCCAAATGAATTGCCAGTTTATATTGAAGCTGATCGCGCAGAGTTAAATCAGCCTGTTAATGCACGTTACGAAGGGGACGTGGATATTCAACAAGGCAATCGTCATTTAAAAACGCAAGTGGCGGAAGTGATTCAAACGGGCGCAGGGCAAAATGTGCAACGCTTTGCCTATGCAAAAAATGGCTTTGATTATAAAGATAATCTCATCAATCTGTTAGGTGATTCCGCCAAGGTTAATCTGAATAATAAAGATGCCGATGTAGAAGGCGCAGATTACCAATTTGTCGGCCGTCAAGGACGCGGTAAAGCACAGCAAGTTGAGCTACGTAATGATTATCGCTTGTTGAAAAACGCCACGTTTACCTCTTGCTTGCCTGATGATAATAGCTGGGCGATTGAAGCCTCTGAAATGCGTCAGCATATCCAAGAAGAATATGCCGAAATGTGGCACGCGCGCTTTAAAGTTCACGGCGTGCCGATTTTCTATACCCCTTATTTACAATTGCCTATTGGCGATCGTCGCCGTTCTGGTTTGCTCATTCCAAATGCGGGCACATCTAGCCGTGATGGTTATTGGTATGCTCAGCCTATTTATTGGAACATTGCACCCAATTTTGATATGACAGTAACACCAAAATATATGTCAAAACGTGGCTGGCAATTTAATGGCGAAGCACGTTATCTCACTCAGCTTGGCGAAGGGTTGATTGCGGGCGAATATTTAGGCCGTGATCGGCTTGATGATTACCAAGGGGATAATCGCTCACGCCATTTATTCCACTGGCGACACAGTTCTAGTTTCTTACAAAATTGGCGTTTAAACGTGGATTACACTAGAGTCAGCGATAAACGTTATTTCTCAGATTTTGATTCCGCTTACGGACGCAGCACGGACGGTTATGCCGATCAAAACTTCCGCATTGCGTACTATCAGCCAAACTACAATTTCTCTCTATCGGCGAAGCAATTCCAAGTATTTGATGATGTGGATATTGGGCCTTACCGCGTTTTTCCACAGCTAGATTTTAATTATTATCGTGATGGCATTGCTAACGGTTTAATGGATTTCCGTTTATTCTCACAAATTTCTCGTTTTGAGAATGACAGCGCCTTAATGCCAAAAGCTTGGCGTTATCACATTGAGCCAAGCCTTAATATTCCCCTTGCGAACCGTTACGGCAGTTTGAATATCGAAACCAAACTTTACGCAACCCACTATAATCAAACCAAAGGGAAAGGGCAAAATGCAGAAGAGATTGAACGCTCTGTAACCCGTGTGTTGCCGCAAGTGAAAGTAGATTTGCAAACCTTGCTTGCCAGCAAAGAGACCTTATTTGATGGCTATACGCAAACAATTGAACCGCACATTCAGTATCTTTATCGTCCTTATAAAGATCAAAGCAATATCGGCTCAAAATTAAATAGCCAATATCTTGGTTTTGGTTATGACTCTGCTTTATTGCAGCAAGATTACTTTTCCTTATTCCGTGATCGCCGTTATAGTGGCTTAGACCGTATCGCTTCGGCAAATCAGTTCACCTTAGGGGGAACAACACGTTTTTACGATCAAGAAGGAAACGAACGTTTTAATCTCTCTTTAGGGCAAATTTATTATCTCAACGATTCGCGCATTGATAATAATCCAAGCAATAGCAGTGATCGCTCCACCTCATCTTGGTCATTAGAAAGCAACTGGCGTATTAGTCCAAAATGGAATTGGCGTGGTAGCTATCAATACGATACCAGCTTACACCAAACCTCCCTTGCCAATACCGTGTTGGAATATAACCCAAGTGGCAATAATCTGATTCAGCTAAGTTATCGCTATGCAAGTCAGGAATATATTGACCAAAATCTCACGGGCGCAAATGCGTACAATCAAGATATTAAACAGCTTGGTTTAGTGGCAGCGTGGGAAATTGCCGACAGATGGGCCGTGGTTGGGCATTACTATCAAGATCTGGCTTTGAAAAAACCTGTTGAGCAATATCTCGGCGTGAAATATAACACTTGCTGCTGGGCAGTCGGTGTTGGCGCGCGCCGTTATGTAACCAGTAAAGATGGGCAACAAACCGATGAAGTGGTTTACGATCACGCAATTGGCGTAAATCTTGAATTGAAAGGCTTAGGTACAGATCATCAAAGTGGCATTGAAAAAATGTTGCAAAGAGGAAAACTGCCTTATATTCAATCTTTCAGTCTTTATTAATCACATAGCAATAAGAAAAAGGCCGCAACCAAAAGTGCGGCCTTTTTTTTCGCAATTTTTATTAATCTCTAAAATTATTAAACTGGAATGGCTGCCCTAATTCGGCATTTTTCACCAGTTGGATCACCGCTTGCAAGTCATCACGGGATTTTCCTGTTACGCGCACTTGATCCCCTTGAATTTGGGTTTGCACTTTGAGCTTGGATTCTTTGATCAACTTGGTAAGTTTTTTCGCCATATCCGTTTCGATACCTTGTTTCAGCTTAATTTCTTTGCTGAAGGTTTTACCGCTGTGTTCATATTCTGTTGGAATATCCAATGACGCAGAATCAATGCCACGCTTAATACACGCATTACGCAAAATATCCACCAGCTGTTCCACTTGGAAATCGGACTCACTGGCCACTTTAATGGTTTCATTTTTTTCGTTTAATTCGATAGAAGAAGGCACGTTGCGGAAATCCCAACGGTTAGCTAAATCACGGTTGGCATTTTCCACAGCGTTACGCACTTCGTGCGCATCTAATTCAGAAACAATATCAAATGAAGGCATAATTACTCCTCGTTTTTCATTATTCGGTCATTTGCACCTAAAATACATAATAGTGCAGTTAAGTCGGCAAAGTTTACCACAATTTGCGCCTGTTGTTGCACTTTCGGCTTGGCGTGGAATGCCACACCGAGATTGGCGACTTTCATCATTGGCAAATCATTGGCGCCATCACCAATAGCAACGGTGTTTTCCATTGGAATATGATATTGCTCGCTCAATTGACGCAAGGTATCCGCTTTATATTGCGCGTCCACCACCGCACCTTTCACTTCGCCAGTCAAAATGCCGTCCACAATCTCAAATTGGTTGGAAACCGCCGCATCAAGGCCTAATTCTGCTTTTAAATAATCCGCAAAATAAGTAAACCCACCTGACGCAATGGCGGTTCGCCAGCCGTATTTCTGCAAGCCTTGAATGGTTTCCACTAAACCTGAAGTCAGCGGCAATTGTTCTCGCACTTGTTGCAAAATGTTTTCCGGTGCGCCTTTTAGGGTTGCCACGCGGCGGCGTAGGCTTTGTTCAAAATCTAACTCTCCGCGCATTGCTTGCTCGGTGATTTCAGACACCAATTCACCTGTGCCAGCCAGTTTCGCAATTTCATCAATACATTCAATTTGAATGGCAGTGGAGTCCATATCCATCACTAACAAGCCTTTTTTCTGCAAACTAGCGGAAAAATTGAGCCGCGCAATATCCACTTCTAATTGATGGGCATATTCTTGCCACTGTGCCTGCCAATTGCCTTGCAACAGCACCACAAGGTTACGCGCTTCAATCCAATAGTCAAAAATCGTGAAATTTTCACCGCACTTTTGCTGAAATTGTTGCAATTTCTCAAGGGATAAGGTTTCCCCATAAAGAATAAAATACGTCTGCTCACCACCAAGTGATTGCCCCTTTTGCAATGGGCAAGGCAGGTTTGGATATGATTGTTGTAATTGGCTAAGATTTTGTGTTTGCATAGAAAATCCTGTAAATTATCGGCATTTTTAAGATTTATTGTGCCGTGAACGCATAAATAGACTAAAATAACGCCTTATTCTAGCTTATTTTGCGAAATCTTGGGGAAAATAACGTGCAACTTGTGAAACAAAAAGTGCTAAAAATTATTATGTTTAGCGCAATTATACTACTTAGCCTGATCATTATGGGGGTGATCTTATTTGGCGTGCAGCAATTCAAATTAGGTTCACAGCTTGCCAGCGTTAATCAGGTTACCCATCTTTCCCATTTATTAGTTCGCCAACAAGCCAATTTATTTGCGCTATTGATCAATAAAGCTAAGCCAGAAGCATTAACGGAAAATTTAGATAATTTTGTCAAAGAAAATTTTATTCTTGATGCCTCCATTTATTCCACCCAAGGGGAATTATTAGCGCAAAGCTCAAATGCTTCACTGTTACGCCAGCAATTAGGCCTAGAACAACCTGAATCAAAAGAAATCACTAATCAACAAATTGTTGAACCCATTTATTCGAGCAGTGGAGTGGAAGGCTTTTTGCGTGTAACCTTTAACAATAAATACGGACAAACCACCCAAAGTAAGATTAATCAGATTTTTAATCGCCTATATGGCGAGCTAATCATTGTGTTTCTCACCGGTGTATTATTTGCCAGCTCCATTCATTATTTTTTAGCACGCTATCGCCGAATCAAACGCCGCCAGTTAGAAAGTCATTCTGTCATACAAAATGAAAAACCAGCGCCATCACGTTTAACTTATCATAAAAAGCGTAAACGCTTGAAAAAATAATAAAAAAATCCCGCACTTTTTATCAAGTGCGGGATTTTTTTATCAATTATTCTGCCCTATTCTCTTGGCTTCGATTGGCTTCCGTTTTAGGCTTACGGCGTTTGCCGATGTTTTTTGTGTCTTTATGGCGGAGTTTAGTTTTTTTCTGCTGTTCTGATTTTTTCTTTTCTGCCCGTTTTTGTTTAATGCGCGCTTTTTGTTTTTTGCTGACGCTTTTGACTTCGCCGTCTTTCGGTGCTTTGGTGCGTGGTTCTAAGCCTTCGATAATGCGTGGTTTGAGTAGTTCTTCGGTGTAACGTTTAATTTTGCCGAGCAGTTTATAATCGTGGGCTTCTACGAAAGACACTGCCACCCCTTTTTTGCCTGCACGCGCAGTGCGTCCGATGCGGTGTAAATAAGTGTCTGCGCTGTAAGGCAAATCCATATTCATCACGTGGCTGATGTCATCAATATCAATCCCACGCGCAGCCACATCGGTGGCAACTAGCACGGTTACCACGCCATTTTTGAGTTTATCAATGGCATTATTGCGTTGCGTTTGCGCCATTTCCCCTTCTAAATAGGTGCTGCGAATGCCACGTTTACGCAAAATGTCGGAAAGCTCTCGCACGGTTTCACGGCGGCGAACGAAAATGATACCCTTGCTCACCTTTTCCTGCTCAATAAAACGAGCGAGCAATTTCACTTTATGCTCATCGCTGTCTGCGTGATAGTACCATTGTTGGATTTTTTTACGCTCACGGCGACTTGGCTCCGCATCAATTTGCACAGGGTCATTGAGTAATCGCCCTGCAAAATCCATTAGCAGCTCCCCTTCCAATGTAGCGGAAAACAGCAAGGTTTGTTTACGCCAGCGCGTTTCGGCAGCAATTTTTTCCGCATCTTGTCCAAAGCCCATTTGCAACATTCTATCCGCTTCGTCAAAAATCAGAATTTCTACCGCGCGACAATCAAAATTTTCTTCTTGGATATATTGCAGCAAACGCCCCGGTGTGGCGACCACCAAATCTTGGTTGCTGTTAAACACTTCGCCGTGGTTTTGATACGCCACACCGCCTGTGATGGTGGTAATATCAAGGTTGGTAAATTGCGCTAATTGCTCCGCTTGCTCCGCCACTTGCATCGCTAACTCTCGGGTTGGGGTGAGAACCAACACTCTTGGCGTACCAGGTTTGCGGCGTGGATTATCTAGCAAATGTTGCAAGGCGGGCAATAAGAAAGCGGCGGTTTTCCCCGTGCCTGTTGGGGCTGAGCCTAGCACATCTCGCTCCGCCATTGCCGCTGGAATGCTTTCCAACTGAATGGCGGTGGGGCGTTGGTAGCCTTTTTTCGCTAAGGCTTTTAATAATTCTGGGGCGAGATCCAATTCTTCAAATTGTGCTAAGTTCATATTTATTGTTACTATTAGGAAAAAATTAGTGCAGATTATACCGCACTTTGAGGGCAAAGTGCGGTCAATTTTTGGGAAGTTTATGGCAACGAAAAATCAAGGTTTTCGCTTTAAGCAGTTTCAGGTTAATCATCATCGCTGTGCGATGAAAGTGGGAACTGACGGCATTTTGCTTGGCGCTTGGGCAGATATTCAAGGGGCAAAAAACCTTTTGGATCTCGGCACAGGCACGGGGTTAATTGCGTTAATGTTAGCACAACGCACGGCGCAAGATTGCCATATTAGCGCGGTGGAGCTTGATAATTCGGCAGCAGAACAGGCGCAGGAAAATATTCAGGCTTCCCCTTGGGCTGAGAAAATCTCGCTATATCAAATGGATATTGCAAAATTCGCACAAAATCCACCGCACTTTTTTGATTTAATTGTTGCCAATCCGCCCTATTTTGAACCTGCACAGGCTTGCAAAAACGCACAACGTGATCTTGCGCGCTACACTCTTGAACAAAGCCATAATGACTGGCTCAATGTAGCAGCACAATGCTTAAATGAACAAGGGAAAATTCAATTTATCCTGCCTTATGAAGCAGGAAAAACCTTGCAAAAAAGCACCGCACTTTATTGCACAGAACAATGTGATGTGATCACAAAAATTGGCAAGCCACCACAACGAATGTTACTCACTTTTCGTAAACTAGCTGAACCTATGCAATATTCACAACTGATTATTTATGACGAAAATAATCAATACCACCCTGATTTCATGGCGCTAACGAAAGGGTTTTATTTGAGGTTTTGAATAAAAAACCTAGCACAAACGTGCTAGGTTGATGAGATTACTCCGCAAATTCATCCAACATATCTAAGGTTGGGACGAAGAAAAGCGTGCCTGTGCGGGTGCGGCTGAAATCAAGCAAGCGGTCGTAATTGCCTGCTGGATTGCCGATAAACATATTGTTTAACATTGCTTGCACGGTGCTGAAGGTGTTGGCATAGGCAATGAAATAAGTTCCCACTTCGCCGTTAGCAGAAAATGGCATATTGTCGCGAATGACTTTGCGATCATCGCCCACGTTAGCTAAGGCACTGTGGCTGTTGGCTGGTTTGGTGTCGTCGTCCATTTCAATGTCATCTGCTTTAGAGCGGCCGAACACTTTTTCTTGCTCGCTTAATGGCAACGCACGCCACGCTTGCATATCGTGAACATATTTTTGTACGAACAAATAGCTACCGCCTTGGTAAGCTGGGTCTTCTTCCCCTACAGTACCGAATAAGATGCGGTCTTCTGGATCGTGTGGGTTTTCTGTGCCGTCCACAAAGCCAAGAATACTGCGTCCGTCCCAATAGCGGAAGCCTTGAATATCCACCACGCATTTTGCCACATCGTGTAATACATCGGTGATATTTTGTGCAATGTCAAAGCAGTAGCTTGGTTGATCACAACGAATATGGAAATGCAAATCGCCACGGGTTGCCACGGCAGTATATTTTGCACCTTTAATTGGCTCAAAAGGGGCAAGCTCTTTTGGCAACGGCTGTGGTAAACCAAGGCGTAACCACGCATCGTGTCCAATGCCCATTACTACGCTGGCTTTGGCATCAGGAAAACGGGTTTTCGCTGAATTATTAAGATTGCCAATTAATCCGCAGAGTTGTTGAAACGCAGGTTTTACGTCCACATCATCGTGAAAATTCCACACCATAAAAATAGTGTTTTTGTTTGGTTCATCAAGAACATTTTGTAAAGCAGCCATAATATTTCCTTTCGTTAGAGGCACTTTTAAAGTGCGGTGTTTTTTTATTCTGTTTTTAGATATTGCAAACCGTCAATTTGCATTATTTTGCCTGTTGGCGCTCCAATGGCATTCGGCAGGTTGCGAATAAGCGAATTAGCAAAATCACCCGTATATAATTTCGCTCCTTGGTGGGTGAGATTAGATTGACAATCAATATAAATTTTTCCGCCCATTTTACGCCATAAATAGCAAAATCCATAATCTTCGGAAAGGTAACGGTTGGTTTGTGGATCAACCATTACATCAAAAAAGCGATAATGTAGTCCTAAATCTTGGTAACCAATGCTATCTGGCACATATTGCAATTCGGGATAATGCGCCATCATTTTTTCAAATACTTCACGTTTTATGCACATAAAACCTGTTGGCGCTTCATCTATTTCCATAAAGCCATCGGGTTGAATTTCTAATTGCACTTTATCGCCTTTTACGCTCCCTGTGTTTGCCGTATATCTTGTGCTGGCAGATTCAAATTCCTGCTTTGTCATTCCCGCAGGAATTTCACTTGGAAATTGTTCGTATTTTAGGGGATAAACCCCTGCTGCAATATCATAATCTGACAGTAATAAACGCAAAACGGCATCAGCAGAGAAACCGATATCGGAGTCAATCCAAAATAAATGTGTCCATTGTTTATTGGCTAAAAATTCTGCAACGGCATTATTTCTTGCTCGCGTGATCAAACTTTCGCCTCGTTGTAAAGAAACTTGCAAACGTAAGCCTAAATTTAACGCGGCCTCTGTTAAGTTGAGTAATGAAATGACATAATTATGAAAATATTTCCCGTCATGGCTTGGGGTCATTATAACGGGATACATTGTTTTTAGTGCATCAAGCTTTAACATTGGTTTTCCTTATTATTCAATCAAACCTGATTTTACAAGAAAATTATAAATACCATCTTCTTCAAGATGATCAGTAACGTAATTGGCGAGAGCTTTTAACGTATCGTGTCCATTTCCCATTGCCACGCCAACGCCCACTAAGCTAAGCATTTCGATGTCATTCAAACCATCGCCAAACGCCATAACATTCTCTAAGGTAAAACCTAAATGGCGTGCAATCGCAGCAATTCCCCTTGCTTTTGAGCCTTCAGCATCAAAAATATCCACCGAATTTTCGTGCCAACGTACCGTTTTCAGATCATCTAAAATATGCGCTTGTGCCACCAGTTCATCTTGATCTTCGGCATAGAAAGCCAACACTTGAAACACTTCGTTATGTTTAAAAAAGGTTTTGTCCACTTGATACTTTGTGGTGATCGGATCGAGCGCTTCTTTTAATCTTGGAGTAATTTCAGAAACACACACTTTATCACTTGCCACAAAGGCATAGGCTATTTGCTGTGCATCAAAAAAATCCACCAATTTTTGTACTTTCTCCGTTGGAATTGGGTGCTTTTCGATCACTTCATTTTGGTAAACCGCATACTGCCCGTTCATTGTTACAAAGGTATCAATGCCTTGTTGCGCGATCATTTGATTAATTTTTTCAGGGAAAGCACAGCGTGTGCGCCCTGTGGCAATGCCAACTAAAATGCCCTTATCTTGCAATTTTTGAATGGCAAGTCTGGCACTTTCAGGAAAAAAACCGTTATGTTTACGAAACAAGGTATCGTCAATATCAAAGAAAACCGCTTTGATTGCTTGGCGATTGTTATGCTGAAGATCATTAACCGCTGTCATTTTTTACTCTCTTTTTCTAAAAATTGCTGTAAATTTTACCATTATTGCGATCTAGATCGAAAAATTAATCGCAAAAAATTTACTTATTACACAAAATCCTTAAATTCCTTTGTGCTGATAAGGTTAAAAATCCAGTTAAAAGTGCGGTGTAAATTTAATGAATTTTTTCGCTTTCCGTTGTGTATTATGCCAACAATCGCTCTCAATCCGAAATGCAGGCGTATGCTCAAAATGCAATCGCAACATTGAACGCTATGTTTATTGTGGTTGCTGCGGAATGCCTACGGCAAGCTATGTTCAACGCTGTGGATTTTGTCTTAATGCAATGCCATATTGGGATCAAATGGTACTGATCGGGCATTACACTTCGCCTTTGGCTGAAATGATCAAAAATTTCAAATTTCATCGTCAATTTTGGTTAGACAAAACCTTAGCACGCTTGCTGCTGTTGGCCGTTTATGAGGCAAGACGGCTACATTCCCTGCACTTTCCACAAGCGATTTTTCCTGTGCCGCTGCACCATTTTCGTCAGTGGCAACGGGGTTATAATCAAGCTGATTTAATCGCTAAACGCTTAGCCAAATGGCTGAATATTCCTTGCTATTCGCAATTTATTCAACGGGTAAAGCGCACACCGCCTCAGCTTGGTTTAAACGCTAAGGCACGCAGGCAAAATTTAAAACACGCCTTTAAGTTTGCTAATCAAGAGATAAATTATCGTTCCATTGCGTTGGTTGATGATGTGATCACTACAGGTTCAACCCTAAACGAAATTGCTAAACATTTCCGTCAGTTAGGGGTGGAAAATATTCAAGTTTGGGGGGTAGCGCGGGCTTTTCACACTTAGCAATCCCTTGATTATAGAAAATACCGAATAAAAGAAAAGGTGGAAAAAAAGTCTATCTAGCGGTATGATGCCTGACTATCTAGCTCAAGTATTACTGAGGAATAAATAATGCAACAAATTACGATTTCTGACGCGGCGCAAGCACATTTTCGCCGTTTATTAGATCAGCAAGAAGAAGGCACAAATATCCGCATTTTTGTGGTGAATCCCGGCACGCCAAGTGCGGAATGTGGGGTGTCTTACTGCCCACCAAACAGCGTGGAAGCCTCCGATACAGAAATGAAATATGATACGTTCTCCGCCTTTGTTGATGAAGTGAGCTTACCATTTTTGGAAGACGCGGAAATTGATTATGTTACGGAAGAATTAGGCTCGCAACTTACCCTTAAGGCGCCGAATGCGAAAATGCGTAAAGTGGCAGACGATGCCCCTTTAATTGAGCGCGTGGAATATGTCATTCAAACCCAAATTAATCCGCAACTAGCAGGCCACGGTGGGCATATCACCTTAATTGATCTGACTGAAGATGGTTATGCAATTTTACAATTTGGCGGTGGCTGTAACGGTTGTTCTATGGTTGATGTAACGCTAAAAGATGGCATTGAAAAACAACTGGTAAGCTTGTTCCCCGGTGAATTAAAAGGGGCGAAAGACGTAACCGAACATCAACGCGGTGAGCATTCTTATTATTAAGATTCACGAAAACCCTATTCAATCAAGGGCGTAAGTAATACGCCCTTGTTTTTTGATTTTATAGAAAATTGATCTTTGCCCTGATTGGTATCAAATCATAGCGCTATTTGTGGGAAATACCGCTCGGTCAGCGCCACAAAATCTTGTAGAGAAATCAACCGCACTTTACTTTCATTGTTTTCATAGGAATTAACAAAGTGCGGTGCAATTTCTTGCAGATTTCTAGCATAGATGTCGTTTTCTAGTGCATAACAAGGCACGGATAATTGTGCAAAAAGTTCTGGATATTTAAGGGGAAGAAGGACACCATCTTGCCACAGCACCACACAATCTTGTGAATGAAAATGAGCGAAATAGCGTTGCAAGGTTTGACTGTCATAATCAGCTTTGGCGAAGGTGTAAAGCATAATAATTTCCTGCAAAAAGAATGAAAAAGCACGCTAAAAAGTCAGTACTTTTTCTGCTTGTTGTAATTTTTCCATTAACGCCGCACGGGGCAATATTTCGCAATCCAATAGCCAATTTGCTTTTTCAAGGTGTAAGGCTTGTACGGATTGTTGGCACAGGTAACGCTGTTCGATGTCGTATAATTCCACTAATTTGAAAGGCTGGCTGACATTTTTCTGTAAGATTTTTTCGCTTTGTTGATTGGCAATGAGATTGAAAACCCCGTCATCAAGAAAAAAGACCGCAATTTCGCTTTCATCACAAAAGGCGGTGGCAGCAAGAAGCGCATCTAAGCCCTCACGGCTAGCGGCCGTGCCATAAGGCGGTTGGGTAAACACAAAAGCCAGTTTAATCATAGGGTTATCACTCGATCTGCTTGTAGCACGGCTTGGCTAAACTCGCCTAATCCTGCTAACACAAAGCCTTTTGCCAGATTATTTTGCTGTTTATCTTTGCTCGTTAAAGCGTCCACCACGCCACGGCGTTGCGAAGCCGCAATGCAAAGATGCAAAGGGATATGGTGCTGCTCACTCAAGGCTTGCCAATGTTGTTGTAAATTAAATTCATCATTGGCTGGATACACAAAACCGTTGCCGTTACTTACGCCATTTTGCATAAAAAAAACTTGGCTGATTTGATGCCCTTTTTCAAGCAAGGCGTGGGCGAGTTGATAGGCTAAAAATGCCCCTTGTGAGCCATAAACAGGCTGTTTTACTGCAATCACATAGCGCATTATTTCATCTCGTCTTGCTTGATTTGGCGAATATACAAATACACCGTATGGCGTGAAATATCCAGCCGCTCCGCCACTAGATTGATGGCATCTTTGATGTCAAAAATCCCTTTTTCATAGAGCGAAAGCACAATTTGGCGATTTTTATTATTGTTTGCCACCAAGCGATCAGCGGTGATTTCTTGCACGGTTTGTTCGATGGTTTGGCTAACCAGTTCTTCCACCGAGCTGGCGAAATTCACTTCAGAAGCAGACTGTTGCTCCGCAGGCGGCATAAGGGCTTGGATAAATTGGGTTACCGGCACATCTAAATTAATGTTAATGCACAGCAAACCAATAATGCGTTTTTCTTGATTGCGAATGGCGATGGTGACGGATTTCATCAACGCCGTGCCTTTTGCGCGGGTAAAATAAGGCTTGGAAACATTCTCCGTTTGCATTGTTTTGAGCGATTTCAAGGCAAAATCGGTGATTGGCGATCCCACTTTGCGGTGGGTGTTATGCCCGTTGGCAATGCAAATGGCAGAATGTTCAAAATCTTCAAGAGAATGTAGCACGATTTCGCAATGACTGCCGATTAAGGCACTCACGCCGTCCACCACCGCCACATAGGAATTTAAAATCGCACGATCTTCATCAGTAAAAGGGCGTCTATCCGTTAGCATTGGGTTTATCTCAAAATGATGGAAAAATCCACCGCACTTTTATTTCAATGAATACAAAGTGCGGTGTTTTTTTTCTTATTTTTTCTCAGGGGTAACGTCTAATACTTCCACATCAAAATAAAGGGTTGAGTTAGGTGGAATTGGGCCTGCGCCTTGTTTGCCATAGGCTAAATCTGCTGGAATAAGCAGGGCAATTTTGCCGCCTTTTTTGACTAACTGAAGCCCTTCTGTCCAGCCTTTAATCACTTGATTTAATTTGAATTCTGCTGGCTGACCACGTTCTACGGAGCTGTCAAACACGGTGCCATCGGCCAATTTCCCCGTGTAATGCACTTTGACCATATCATCAGGTTTGATCGCCGCACCTTCACCTGCTTTTTCAATGCGGTACATTAAGCCTGAAGCGGTTTTTTTCGCACCGTCTTTTTTCATAAAGTCTGCGGTGAATTTTTCATTTTCAGCTTGCACTTTTGCTTGACGCGCTTCATACACTTTGTCGCCAATCGCTTTTAATTTTTCTTGGATTTGTTGATCCGTTAAATCGCCTTTGCCCTCTAAGGCATCGTTCACGCCTTGTAATACGCGAGCTTTGTCGTAACTGATCACATCTTTTTGATCGTTGATTAAGGTTTCAAGGAATTGTTTTCCTGTGGCATAGCCCACCACATAAGAGGCTTCATCATTGAATTTTTTGTCCGCTGCTTGATCAGCAAAAACGGTGCTAGAAACCACCGCACTTAATGCGAGCGTGATCAGTGAATATTTTTGAATTTTTAACATTTTCTGTAATCCTTTATAATGATCGAATGATTTCGATAGGTTAAATTGTATTATGCAATTTAACAACCTTTATTTAAGGATTATTTATGCAAATTCAAGTTGAGCAAGCAAAACAAATTGCCGAATTAGAAACCAAAGTGGCATTTCAAGAACACGCCATTGAAGAATTAAACCAAGCCCTGATTGAGCAACAATTCATCATTGAAAAAATGCAGTTGCAGTTGCGTCATTTGGCTGCGAAGTTAAAAGATTTACAACCGTCTAATATCGCAAGCCAAGCAGAAGAAACGCCACCACCGCATTATTAAGGCAATAAAAAAGGCTAATCACAAGGATTAGCCAATATTTTTATAGGAAGTTCTAATTTATGCTATGGAGTTTGTTATTCTGCGAAGTATTTTTCTAAATCTTCGCTTCCACCGATGTACTCCCCACCGATGAATACTTGTGGCACGCTGGTTTTACCCGTGATCGCACGCACAGAGATGGTGCTTGCATCGCGGCCTAATACGATTTCTTCAAAGGTGTAACCTTTCACTTTTAATAAACCTTTTGCTTTTGCACAGAATGGGCAGCCTGGTTTAGTGAAGATAGACACTGAAGGTTTTGCTTGCCAATCAGGTTTTAAATATTTGATCATTGTATCTGCATCAGACACTTTGAACGGATCGCCCGGCTCGTTTGGCTCGATGAACATTTTTTCCACCACACCGTTGCGCACAAGCATTGAATAACGCCAAGAACGTTTACCAAAGCCAAGGTCATCTTTATCCACAAGCATACCCATACCTTCAGTAAATTCACCGTTACCATCTGGGATTACTGTGATGTTTTCTGCTTCTTGATCTGCTTTCCACGCGTTCATTACGAAAGTGTCGTTTACAGATAAACAGATAATATCGTCCACACCTAAGGCTTTGAATTCGCAAGCTAATTCGTTATAACGTGGTAAGTGTGTTGATGAACAAGTTGGGGTAAATGCACCCGGTAATGAAAATAACACGACCGTTTTGTTATCAAATAAATCTGAAGTGGTTACATCAACCCATTGATCGCCTTGACGAGTATGGAATGTTACTTGAGGAACTTTTTTTCCTTCCATTGTTGCTGTCATAATCTTTCTCCTATTGCGATTAAAATAATGATTTCTTATTGACGGGGTGAATTATAGTGAAAATCGTGATATAGTTACAAACGATTAATACCTATCCTTTTAATTGTTCCTTTCTATGATGGAGGAAGCTGAGAAAATATGAATATCCGTGATTTAGAATACTTAGTGGCGCTCGCCGAACACAAACATTTTCGCCGAGCCGCAGATGCCTGCCACGTTAGCCAACCAACCCTAAGCGGACAAATCCGCAAACTGGAAGACGAACTAGGCATCATTTTATTAGAACGCACTAGCCGTAAAGTGTTATTTACCCAATCGGGCTTGCTCCTTGTGGAACAAGCACGCACCGTGTTGCGCGAAGTTAAAGTGCTGAAAGAAATGGCAAGCAATCAAGGCAAAGAAATGACCGGGCCATTGCATATCGGAATGATCCCAACCCTTGGGCCTTATCTGCTGCCTTATATTATGCCTGCACTGAAACAAGCTTTTCCTGATTTAGAGCTATTTTTATATGAAGCGCAAACTCACCAGCTGCTAGAGCAACTGGAAAGTGGACGTTTAGATTGCGCTATTCTTGCCACCGTGCCAGAAACCGAAGCCTTTATTGAAGTGCCATTATTTAAAGAAAAAATGTTGCTTGCGATTTCCCAAGAGCATCCTTGGGCAAAAGAGAACAGTATTCCAATGGACAAACTCAAAGGCTGCGAAATGCTAATGCTTGATGATGGGCATTGCTTACGCGATCAAGCGCTGGGCTATTGCTTCACCGCAGGAGCAAAAGAAAATCCCCATTTCCAAGCCACCAGCCTTGAAACCTTACGCAATATGGTTTCCGCCAACGCAGGAATAACCTTAATGCCAGAGCTTGCGGTGCTAAATGAAGGCAATCGCACAGGGGTGAAATACCTCCCTTGTGTGCCAGAACCCTCACGCACCGTAGCATTAATTTACCGCCCTGGTTCTCCATTAAGAATGCGTTATGAACGGGTGGCAAACACCATTAGCAATATCATTACCCCGATCCTTCAACAAAAATAAGAGGGCAAAATGGCAGGCGTTCGTGCAATTCAAAAAGAAAAAACCAGACGCGCGTTGATCAGTGCAGCTTTTAATCAGCTCAGTGCAGAAAAAAGTTTTTCCAATCTGAGCTTGCGTGAAGTGGCAAGAGAAGCAGGCATCGCGCCTACCTCTTTTTATCGCCATTTTCGTGATATGGACGAACTCGGCCTAGAAATGGTGGACGAAGCAGGTCTAATGCTGCGCCAATTAATGCGCCAAGCACGAAAACGGTTGGAAAATGGCGGTAGCGTTATCGTGATTTCGGTGAATACGTTTTTTGAATTTATCACCCACAGCACCAACGTTTTCCGCCTATTATTGCGTGAAAGCTCAGGCACATCGCACGCGTTCCGTACCGCCGCCGCACGGGAAATTAAGCATTTCATTGACGAACTGGCAGAATATATTGCCGAACGCAATGGCTATTCCCGCCACATTGCTTATATTCAAGCAGAGGGCATTGTTACACTGGTGTTCACCGCTGGTGCAAATGCCTTGGATATGGCAAAAGAAGAACGGGAACAATTGAAAAATCGCGTTATCTTACAATTAAGAATGTTGGCAAAAGGGGCTGCCTATGCCGCCCAGAAAGAACAAAAAGAGCGGTGATTTTTTTCTATTTTTTCTACTTTTATTGACTTAAATCCGTTCAAAATCGAGCGGATTTTTTATTTTCTCCCTTTCATTGACACTTCATTTAAAACCTTGTTAAGTATAGGTTAAACATTTGTTAAATAAGCATATTTTCTCTTTGATCTAGATCAGTCTTTCGTTTCTTAATGCAAAATTGTTTCAGTTCCAGTTACTCCAAATAGGTATAATTTCTGTAGGAAAAAATTATCAATTTAAAACTTTAGGAGAAATCATTATGAGTAACGTGGTTGAAAACACAATTAGCCTAGCTCAAGCAGAAGTGAACGCCTTGGTGGAAAAAGGCTTGGTTGCCTTAGAAGAATTCCGCCAGCTCAACCAAGAACAGGTTGATTACATTGTGGCGAAAGCCTCGGTGGCGGCGCTCGATCAGCACGGTGTGCTTGCAATGCACGCTTATGAAGAAACTGGGCGCGGTGTGTTTGAAGATAAAGCAATGAAAAATTTATTTGCCTGCGAATATGTGGTGAATAATATGCGGAATCTCAAAACCGTTGGGGTGATTAGTGAAGATGATGTCACAGGCATTACCGAAATTGCCGACCCTGTTGGGATGATTTGCGGTATCACGCCGACCACTAACCCAACTTCCACCACCATCTTCAAAGCCCTTATCGCCCTCAAAACTCGTAACCCAATTATTTTTGCTTTCCACCCTTCTGCACAACAATCTTCCGCTCATGCTGCGCGTATTGTTTATGATGCTGCGGTGACAGCGGGGGCGCCAAAACATTGTATTCAATGGATTGAAACACCATCAATGGAAGGCACAGCAGCCTTAATGAAACACCCCGGTATCGCAACCATTTTAGCTACAGGCGGTAACGCAATGGTTGAAGCGGCTTATTCTTGCGGTAAACCTGCTTTAGGTGTAGGGGCAGGAAATGTGCCAGCTTATGTGGAAAAAAGCGCTGATCTTCAACAAGCAGTACACGATATTGTGATGTCCAAAGCCTTTGATAACGGAATGATCTGCGCATCTGAACAAGCAGCGATTGTTGACGCGGAAATCTATGACGATTTCATTAAAGAGATGAAATCTTACGGTGTTTACCTAGTCAATAAAAAAGAAAAAGCGATGTTGGAAGAATTTATGTTCGGAGCAAAAACGAACAGCGCAAACTGTGCAGGGGCAAAATTAAACGCCAACGTAGTGGGTAAACCCGCCCATTGGATCGCGCAACAAGCTGGTTTTGAAGTGCCAGAAAAAACCAATATTCTGTTAGCTGAATGTAAAGAAGTTGGGCCAAAAGAGCCACTCACTCGTGAAAAACTTTCCCCTGTGCTAGCCTTGCTTAAATCCCATTCCCGTGAAGAAGGGGTGAAACTTGCCGAACAAATGGTGGAATTTAACGGTTTAGGCCATTCTGCAGCCATTCACACCAAAGACGCAGCCCTTGCCAAAGAATTTGGTGAGCGAGTGAAAGCCATTCGTGTGATTTGGAATTCACCGTCCACTTTTGGTGGTATCGGGGACGTTTATAACTCCTTCTTGCCATCTTTAACCCTTGGTTGTGGCTCTTACGGTAAAAACTCCGTAGGCAACAACGTAAGTGCGGTGAATTTATTAAATATTAAACGAGTGGGCAGACGGAGAAATAATATGCAATGGTTTAAAGTGCCTTCAAAAATCTATTTTGAACGGGATTCAATCCAATATTTACAATCAATGAAAGGAATGGAACGCGTGGTGATCATCACCGACCGCACAATGGTAGATTTAGGGTTTGTAGAAAAAATTGCGAAACAAATCACCGCACGCGGCAATCACGTTACCTATCAATTATTCGCCGATGTTGAGCCAGATCCAAGCATTGAAACCGTACGCCGTGGGGTTGAGCTAATCCGTAGCTACAAACCAGACACCATTATTGCCCTAGGCGGTGGCTCATCAATGGACGCGGCGAAAGTAATGTGGTTATTCTATGAACAGCCTGAAGTGGATTTCCGCGATCTCGTACAGAAATTTATGGATATCCGTAAACGTGCGTTCAAATTCCCACAATTAGGACGCAAAGCCCGCTTTATTGGTATTCCAACCACCTCAGGTACAGGTTCTGAAGTAACGCCATTTGCGGTGATCACCGAGGGAGATAAAAAATATCCAATCGCCGATTACTCACTCACTCCAACCGTTGCCATTGTTGATCCTGCGCTGGTAATGACCGTGCCAGCTCACGTTGCCGCAGATACAGGCTTAGATGTCCTGACACACGCGACGGAAGCCTATGTTTCTGTACTCGCCAACGATTTTACTGACGGTTTAGCCTTGCAAGCGATTAAACTCGTGTTTGAAAATCTTGAGCGTTCAGTGAAAGAAAGAGATCCAGAAGCGCGCGAAAAAATGCACAACGCATCAACAATGGCGGGAATGGCCTTTGCCAATGCGTTCTTAGGAATGAACCACTCGCTCGCGCACAAAATTGGCGGACGTTTCCACACACCACACGGACGTACCAATGCGATTTTAATGCCGCACGTGATTCGTTATAACGGCACACGTCCACAAAAAGTGGCAACTTGGCCGAAATACAATCATTACAAAGCTGATGTGAAATACCAAGAAATCGCGCGTATGCTCAGCTTGCCTTGCGCAACCCCAGAAGAGGGCGTGAAATCTTTCGCCCAAGCTTGTTATGATTTAGCCGCTAGCGTAGGAATTCAAATGTCCTTCAAAGAACAAGGTATTGATGAGCAAACTTGGCTTGACGCACGCCGTGATATTGCCTTGCTTGCCTTTGAAGACCAATGCTCACCGGCGAACCCACGCTTGCCATTAGTGGAAGATATGGAGGTTATTTTAACCAATGCTTATTATGGTTATGATCCAAGCCAATATTAATTGGCTATAAGGCTGATTGACCCTAATCAGTAAAAAGAAATGAAAAAAACCACCGCTCTTTTAAAGTGCGGTGGTTTTTTATTCGCTTTTTTACGAGAAAAATTAGCTGTTGCAACTTTCACAAGCAGCAGTAAACATCCACACTAATTTTTCTTGCTCTTTGATGTAATCGCTCATTTGTGAAGCGGTGCCTTCATCATCTGCATCAGCGGCTAAGGCTAAGATTTCACGTTGTTGTTTTAACAAGGTTTTGAAACCGCTTAATGTGCCACTTAAACAGTCTTGTGCTGCACTCACGCCTGTGTGTTCTTTGATTAAAGATTTGGTTAAATACTCGCTGAACGCATTACTTGGGGTGTAGCCTAACGTCAAAATACGCTCTGCGATTTCGTCCACTTTCACCACTAAATCATCATAAATTTCTTCAAATTTTGCGTGTAATTCAAAGAAGTTTACCCCTTTAATGTTCCAGTGATAACCGCGCACGTTCATATAAAATACTTGATAAGTCGCAAGTAAGTTATTGAGTTCTTGTGCTAATTTTTCTGAAGTCGCTTTGTCTAAGCCGATATTTGTTGCCATAGTATGTTCTCCTCTCTTTTGTTGGAAATATAATAGGGATTAATCCCTTACAAATAAAATGGATATAAATGATAGATTTGATAGTCTAAAGCTATTTATTGTTAAAAGTTCGATAGCTTTAAGTTTTCAACCAGTTAGCAATTAACGCCTTACCCAGTTCTGAAATATAAGATTCTGGGTGAAATTGTACGCCAAAAATTGGCAAATGGCGATGCTGCATTGCCATAATCACATCATCTTCACAAGTGGCGGTAATCTCCAATTGGGGCGGAAAATGCTGCTGCGAGACAGCCCACGAATGGTAAAGCCCAATTTGAAATCGCGTAGGCAAGCCGAAAAATAAAGCAGAATTTGACCGCACTTTGATTTGTTTCGCTTGCCCGTGTCGTACTTGTGGCAAATTATACAAAGTTGCACCAAAAAACTGGCACAGGGTTTGATGCCCAAGGCAAACACCCAAAATTGATTTGCTATGCTGATAGCGCTCCAACATCGCAAACAGTTGTGGATAAGCACTCGGCACGTCAGGGCCGGGGGAAATCAAAATATGGCTGAAATTATCCACTTCATCAAGGTTTAGCTGTTTCACATTCACCACAGAAAACGGCACGTCAAATTGGCGAATTAAATCCACTAAATTATAAGTAAAAGAATCGTGATTATTGATAATTAATAAATTTGTGTTCATCTCAGGGATTCACTACAATGACCAAAATGTTTGTTATCTTACTTGATTCATCGCCCTTATGCCATTTAATCACTTTGTGCAGCAAGCCAACCGTTTAGGTGCGCAACGCACGCCCTTTTTCTTTTTGATTGATTTTGAACAGCAAAAGCCCATCATTTGCCCCCTTACACAATGTGCAGAGCAAGGCATTTGGTTTGAATTTACTAGCCAAAATAATCTTTCAACGGCACAAAAAGCCAGCCCAAAACAGCCCTTTAAGCTAGAAAAATTTCCCATTGATTTCGCCACTTATCAGCAAGGTTTTGAGATTGTGCAACAGGCGTTACAGCAAGGCAATTCCTATTTGCTTAATCTGACTTATGCCACGCCGATTGCAATAAATTACGATCTCAATACGCTTTTTTCTGCCACGCAAGCGAAATATAAACTCTTGTTTAAAAACGAGTTTATCTGCTTTTCCCCAGAGCCTTTCGTGAAAATCGCGCATAACCAAATTTTCACTTACCCAATGAAAGGCACGATTAACGCCAACTTGCCTGATGCAGAAAATCAATTACTCAATTGCGAAAAAGAGCAACGGGAACATTACACCATTGTGGATTTAATGCGTAATGATCTGGCTATCGTAGGGCAAAATGTGCAAGTGAAGCGTTTTCGTTATTTAGAAAAGATTTTCACCGAACGTGGCGCGATCTGGCAGACAAGTTCTGAAATTTGTGCCGATCTTAAGGAAAACTGGCAAGCCAACATCGGCACAATGCTCAGCCAGCTTTTACCCGCAGGCTCAATCAGCGGTGCGCCGAAAGAAAAAACCGTTGCCACCATTCAACAAGCGGAATTAGCACCAAGGGGCTATTACACTGGCGTGTTTGGTATCTTTAACGGCGAAAGCCTAGAAAGTGCGGTGGCCATTCGCTTTATTTCTCAGCAAAACGGAAGCTATGCTTTCCACAGTGGCGGCGGCATCACTATTCAAAGCCAAGCAGCGCAAGAATACCAAGAATTGTTAGAGAAAATTTATGTGCCACTTAAATTTCAACAAGGAACAAAATAATGAATTTTCCCCTGTTTGAAACCCTGTGCATTGAAAATGGGCAAGTGCAAAATCTTGCCCTGCACCAACAGCGTTATGAAACTAGTCTGCGTGAATTTTATGCAGGGCAACCTTATGAAATTTTTTCCCTAGCAAAAATTCTGCAAAAAAACACCGCACTTTGGGCGAACCTTCAAAGCTCGCTTATCCGCTGCCGTATCGACTACAACGCCACGCAATATCACCTGCAATGTTTTCCCTATCAACGCAAAACCTACCAACGCTTCCAGCCCGTGATTTGCGATGATATTGACTACCACCTGAAATACAGCAACCGCGCCATTTTCAACGAATTGCTAAAACAAAAAGGCGATTGCGATGAAATCATTATCGTGAAACAAGGCAAAATCACTGACTGCACCATCGGCAATCTCATACTGCGCCAAGGCTCACAATGGTTCACCCCTGACAGCCCCTTATTAATCGGCACCCAACGCACCGCATTGCTACAACAAAATAAAATCAAAGAGCGGTCAATTTTTCTCGCTGATTTAGCCGATTATGAGGAAATTAGACTGATTAATGCGTTAAATCCGTTGTGAATATTTCTACCAATCTGCTGTGTAGGCTTCAGCCTACAAAAGGGGGAAATTGTGGAATGAAGCATACTCTATTTGAATAACCACAAAGCACGGTGGAAAATTTCCGATTTTTTTACCGCACTTTGTGATTTTAGGGTATGCTAGGCACTTTCCTTATGGCTGAAATAGTTAAAAGATAGATAAAATGAGCAACGAAATTAAACTGAATTATCACAAAACCCATTTTCTGACGAGTGCGCCGAATATTCGCGTGTTGCCTGAAGATAGCGGTATGGAAATTGCCTTTGCAGGGCGTTCTAACGCAGGGAAATCCACCGCACTTAATGCATTGACCAACCAGAAAAACCTTGCCCGTACCTCCAAAACTCCAGGGCGGACGCAATTAATTAATGTGTTTGAAGTGGAACCGTTCTACAAATTGGTGGATTTACCGGGCTATGGCTATGCTGCCGTACCTGAGCAAATGAAAATCCAATGGCAGAAGGCTTTGGGTGAATATTTGCAAAAACGTGAATGTTTAGGCGGTGTGGTGATTTTAATGGACATTCGCCATCCTTTGAAAGATTTAGACCAACAGATGATTGAATGGGCGGTGTCTGCTGATTTGCCAGTGCTGTTATTGCTTACCAAAGCAGATAAACTAAGCCAAAGCGCGGTGAGTAAGCAAGTGAAAATGGTGCGCGAAGCCATTTTGCCATTCCAAGGCGATGTGCAAGTAGAAGCCTTTTCCGCCTTGAAAAAACAAGGCATTGATAAACTAGCAAGAAAATTGGATAGCTGGTTTAGCGCTGTGATTGTGGAAGATGAAGACGCGTAATCAATGAAAAAGTGCAGGGGAAATTCTGCACTTTTTAAAATCAGTAATAATTCTGTAAAAATACCCTACCTAAAAACTTTCTCACTACATCAATAGACTGCCCGATCAATTTTCTCGATCCCGATCGCAAAAAAGTGCGGTGGGAATTTTCTTTGTTTTTGGCTTTTTCTATATTAGTTCTTCAAATGAAATGAGATAAAGGATAATAAATGTCGTTAGCCATTGTTTATAGCCGTGCGTCAATGGGGGTGCAAGCGCCGCTGGTGACTATTGAAGTGCATTTAAGCAACGGGAAACCAGGTTTTACCCTTGTGGGCTTGCCAGAAAAAACGGTGAAAGAAGCACAAGATCGCGTGCGAAGTGCGTTATTGAATGCCAATTTTAAATACCCTGCCAAGCGGATTACGGTGAACCTTGCACCCGCGGATTTACCTAAAGACGGCGGGCGTTTTGATTTGCCTATTGCCATTGGGATTTTAGCCGCTTCTGAACAAGTTAATCCTGAACGTTTAAAGCAATTTGAGCTACTGGGTGAACTGGCTTTAACAGGGCAATTGCGTGGGGTTCACGGCATTATTCCAGCGATTTTAGCGGCTAAAAAAGTGCGCCGTTGCCCGATTATTGCCAGACAAAATGCCAATGAAGCGGCTTTAGTCGCCGATCAAAAAAGTTATTTTGCACAGAATTTATTAGAGGTGGTGCAATTTATTAATGAACAAGAAAAACTGCCCCTTGCCACGGATTTAACCACGCAAAGTGCGGTGGATTTTTCTTTTAAAAATCAAGCAGATTTAACGGATATTATTGGTCAGCAACACGCTAAACGAGCCTTAACCATCGCCGCCGCAGGGCAACATAATTTATTGCTTTTAGGGCCACCCGGTACGGGAAAAACAATGCTGGCGAGCCGTTTAACGGGGTTATTGCCAGAAATGACCGAGCAAGAAGCCATAGAAACCGCTTCCGTTACTAGCCTTGTACAAAATGAGCTAAATTTTCAAAACTGGAAACAACGCCCATTTCGTGCGCCCCACCACAGTGCGTCCTTGCCTGCTTTGGTGGGAGGGGGGACGATCCCAAGGCCGGGAGAAATTTCCCTGTCGCATAATGGCGTGTTGTTTTTAGATGAGCTGCCCGAGTTTGACCGCCGAGTGCTAGATGCCTTGCGTCAGCCGTTAGAAAGTGGCGAAATCATTATTTCACGCGCTAATGCAAAAATCTGTTTTCCTGCAAAATTTCAACTGATTGCAGCAATGAATCCTAGCCCTACTGGGCATTATACTGGTGTGCATAATCGTACTTCACCGCAGCAAGTGATGCGCTATTTGAATCGTCTTTCAGGGCCATTTTTAGATCGCTTTGATTTATCCATTGAAGTTCCCCTTCTACCTAAAGGTGCATTGCAATGCATTGAAAATAAAGGGGAAACCAGCGAGCAAGTGCGGGCGAAAATTATTAAAGTTCGTGAAATTCAATTTACCCGTGCTGGAAAAATCAACGCACATTTAAGTAGTAAAGAAATTGAGCGTGATTGTAGAATTAGCTCGCAAGACGGCATTTTCCTTGAAAATACGCTCACTCAATTAGGGCTCTCTGTGCGCGCTTATCACCGCATTTTAAAAGTGGCTCGCACCATTGCGGATCTGAATAATGAAAAGCAAATCCAACGCCCTCATTTAGCAGAGGCGCTTTCTTATCGGGCGATGGATCGGCTGTTGCAAAAACTTTCAAAAAATATGGGGTAACATCGCGGTAAAAGGCTACTCAAACCAAATCAGCGATGCCATTCGGCCTGTTTGCTTATCACGGCGGTAAGAGAAAAATGCTGTTTTTTCAAGATAAGTGCAATGCTCGCCACCACTAATTTGTGAAATGCCTAATTTGTTAAGGCGTAATCGGGCGATGTGATAAAGATCCGCAAGGTATTTGCCTTGCTCGATAGAATCTGGCACAAAGGCTTGTGCAGCATTGGGATCTTGTGCAATAAATTGTTGGCGAACCTCTTCCCCCACTTGGAATGATTTTTGCCCGATAGCAGGCCCGAGCCACGCGATAATCTCTTGTGGTTCGGCTTGGAATTGTTGTATCGTTTGTTCTAACACGCCATCACATAAGCCACGCCAACCTGCGTGTGCGGCGGCGACTTCCGTACCTTGTTGATTGGTAAACAAGACAGGCAGACAATCTGCGGTCATTACAAGGCAAACTTGGTTCGGTTGGTTAGTGTAAACCGCATCGGCATCTAAATTGTTGCCGTCATAAGGCAAGCGGATCACCCTTGTGCTGTGAGTTTGATTTAGGAAAAGCGGAAACTGCGGCAAATAAAATTGTTCCACCAACAAAGTGCGGTTGGTTTTTACTGAATTTTTGTCATCGCCAACGTGATCGCCCAGATTAAAGCTATCATAAGGCGCTTGGCTAACGCCACCTTGACGTAAGGTGGTGAAAGCGTGGATATTGGCAGGGGCTGTCCAGTTTGGTTTGAGTGCGTCCATTTTAGTAATCCAATTCATCTTTATGAGCAAGGTAATCGGCTTTTAAGGCATTCACTAAGCCAACGAAATCCTCTGGTAATGGCGCGTACCATTCCATTAATTCCCCTGTGATGGGGTGTTCCAAGCGTAACATTATGGCGTGCAACGCTTGGCGTTTGAAATCACGCAAGGTGGTGAGTAATTCTTCACTGGCGTTTTTCGGTGGGCGTGGGCGTCCGCCGTAAGTTTGATCGCCTAATAATGGGTGGGCGATATGCGCCATATGCACGCGAATTTGGTGAGTTCGCCCTGTTTCAAGGCGTAGGCGTAGGCGCGTGTAATTACGGAAACGTTCCATAATGCGATAATGCGTTACCGCGGGCTTGCCCATTGGGTGAACCGCCATATGAGTACGCTTGGTTGGGTGGCGCGCCATTGGTGCGTCCACGGTACCGCCTTGGGTCATAATGCCGTAAGCAATGGCTTCATATTCACGGGTGATTTTGCGTTTTTGCAGATCACGCACCAATTTAGTTTGTGCAGGAATGGTTTTTGCCACCACCATTAAGCCTGTGGTGTCTTTGTCTAAGCGGTGAACAATGCCCGCTCTTGGCACTTCTGCAATCGGCGGATAATGATAAAGCAAGGCATTGAGTACCGTGCCATTCGGGTTGCCTACCCCGGGGTGAACCACCATATCTTTTGGCTTATTGATGACTAAAATATCATCATCTTCATAGACAATATTAAGCGGAATATTTTCTGGCTCAAAACGGGTTTCATCTTCCACTTCAACATTGATGGTAATCTGTTCGCCGCCATAAACTTTACTGCGTGGCACATTCACCACTTCACCGTTTACTTTCACCAGATCGCTTTCGATCCAAGTTTTTAAACGTGAACGAGAATAGTCTGGGAACATTTCCGCTAAGCTTTGGTCTAAACGTTGTCCCATTTGGCTTGGCAGAACTTCTGCCGATAAAGTAAGATATGCCATAAATAAATCCGTGAATAATTTGCTTATTTAGCAATGTGCTATAAAATAGGGAGCATTGTAACTTATTTATCATTGCTCGTAAAAAAGGAATCATCAATGCGTAAATTAAAATCTCTCGTCCTGATTGCGCTTAGCGCTTTCGTTATTACCGCCTGTTCAAATACTTCGCGTGAAATTGAGCAAGCCTCACCACAGGAACTTTACACTAAAGGGCAAGCCTATTTACAAGATGGCGATTACTCTCAGGCAATTCGCTATTTAGATGCGTTAAAAACTCGTTACCCTGGTAGTAACTACGATGCGCAAAACCAACTCAATTTGATTTACGCTTACTATAAAGCAAAAGATTACACTAAAACTCTTGCCACGGCAGAACGTTTCTTGCAACAGTATCCAAACACATCACGCTTAGACTATGTGGTGTATATGGCAGGTTTAACCAACTTCTCAATGGGGGAGAACGCATTCCAAGATTTCTTTGGTATTGATCGCGCAACCCGTGAAGCCACTGCATTTAAACGTGCTTTTGCAAATTTCCAAACCGTTGTTCAGCATTTCCCAAATGGCCCTTATGCACAAGATGCGATTTTGCGTATGGCCTATATTAAATCGAGCTTAGCGCGCCACGAATTAGCCATTGCCAAATTCTATATGAAACGTAACGCTTACGTTGCAGTAGCAAACCGAGTGGTAGGAATGTTACAACAATATCCTGATACAAAGGCAACCCTTGAAGCATTACCATTAATGAAAGAAGCCTATGAGAAAATGAACTTGACCGACTTGGCAAATAAAACCCAAGTGTTGATTGATGCAAATAAAGACAAACAATTTGCAGATGTTGAGAAACCAGCAGATCCAGAAATCACACTACCAAGTGGACAATAATTCTCACCATTCTTGATACAACAACGGCAAGCAGTACGCTTGCCGTTTTTTATTTTCCTTTAAGATGTGCATTATATTAGTGCTAAAAGTGCGGTTAAATTTCCCCACAAATATGCACGGCGGTGTTACTTCCTTCTAATAGCTGAATAATGCTCTCTGACGGTGCGGTATCGGTAAATAAATGGCTCAGCTCAGTGAGTGATCCCAAACATACCATTGCGCGGCGGTTAAACTTGGAATGATCCGTTGCTAAAATAGTGCTACGCGAGCTTTCCATAATCGCACGTTTTACCTGCACTTCGTGATAATCATAATCCAGCAATGTACCATCGCTATCAATGGCGCTAATGCCGAGAATACCAAAATCTAAGCGGAATTGTTTGATAAATGCCACTGTGGCTTCACCGATAATACCGCCGTCTTGACGCAATGATCCGCCCGCCATTGTGATGTCAAAACTTTTATTTTGCATCAGAATGTAAGCGGCATTCAGGTTGTTGGTCACGATGCGTAAATTTTTGTGATTTAACAAGGCATTCGCCACCGCTTCTGGGGTCGTTCCGATGTCCATAAATAACGATGAACCATTGGGAATAATTTTCGCCACTTCTTCGGCAATGCGTCTTTTTTCTGTTGAAAAGAAGTGCTTACGTTCCACATAATCAGAATTTTCTGATGTGGAAGGGGAAGCCGCACCACCGTGATGACGGCTGATTAAATTATTTTCTGCCAGTTCATTCAAGTCACGGCGAATGGTCTGTGGACTGACCCCAAGCAGGCTCACTAAATCTTCCGTGCTTAAATAACCATTTTGTTTCACCAGCGAAATGATCTTTTTATGACGAAGGGATTGTTTCATTGCTTCTTCCTGATGTTGTGTTTATTTTTAAATTGTTTTTTGTGGTTTGGCAAACAAGATTTTTACCCCGGCTAATACAACGCCTGTTAATAAGCCCGTGATGTGCGCGGTGTTTCCCATAGAAACGCCAATCAAGGGGCTAACAAAACCAAAGGCGATACCAACAAGGAGCATTGTAAAAAAGCCTTGCGGTAAATGAAAGGGGTGCCGACGGCTAAATTTATCCAATACCAGAACATAGCCTAGCACCGCATATACCACACCAGATAAGCCAAAAAATGCGGGGCCTGATGCCATATTTTGCGCAAAACCACTGATAAAGGCAGAAAGTAGATACAACAACACTAGCGTTACTGTGCCAAATTTCTGTTCAATTTTCCCAGCAAAAATCCACCACCACACCAAATTGAAGGTAATATGCCAAGGGGAAAGGTGAACAAGGCTATGCGTGAAATAGCGCCAAAGCTCGGATTGTTCGGCATAGCCCTCTGGATAATGGGTGGCTAGCAAAATGTCTTGGTTAAAACCAAGTAGCTGAAAAAGATAAATAATCAGACAAAGTGCGGTTAAAAAAACAGTAAATTTTTGTTGTTTCCACTGGGAAAACCGAGGAAATTTCCACCGCACTTTATTTTCATCAGCTTGTTCAATTTTGCCCGTTTCCCAGCTGGCTTGTTGATAGCGCGAATGGGTAGGATCTTGCAAAAAGGCCTGTGCTTCTTGTTCTATTTTGGAGAATAGTGGATCATTTTCATCAGCAAACACGGCAAAAATCGCTGGTTGCCCCTGCTGTGAAATTTCTTGAACGGATAAATTACGTTGATACTTCGCCAAAATATAATCACGAAAATGAAAAGCAAAGTTACGAATTTCACTACCAAATAAATATTGCATTTGCTATATTTCAACTCTTTAATTTGATGATGTTATGGTGAAATAAATGAATAACCAAAAAATGCCCACTGGCTTTAGCCCTTTTACTTGGGCGCTCGCTATTTTTTGCCTGCCTATTTTGCTTTGGCCCTTGGCGCTACTTATCTCGCCAAATTTACTGAAAAACCCCAGTTTAACTGATTTGCAAACTACGTTGATGTCGATTTTTTTCTGGGTTTATCCTTTCATTTTAGGCATTAGTGCAAGAATACTTTACCTTATTCATCAGCGCAATGCCCAACAAGGCAAAGCCTTGCTTATCCTCAGTGCGGTGATTTTTTATGGCATTTTAGGCTATGTAGCAATGGTGGGATTTCGGGTTGCATAGGCGTTAATTGCTTACGCATTTTTTGCCATTGCTTCATTTCTGCTTCCGTTATAGAAGCAATTCTGTGTGTTCTAAAATTCACACGCATTTTCCACCGCACTTATTCTTAAATTAATAAGAAAGGCGAACCTTGTTCGCCTGTTAGTTATAAAATAATGTCTAGTTCGTTGTAAGCGCGTTGTGCTTTTTGCAAGGCTTTTTCCACACTTTCATCGCGAGCGAGCACTACCCCCATTCGGCGATGGTCTTGTACTTCCCCCTTACCAAATAAACGAATATCCGTATTGGGTTCAGCCAACACCTTTTCTAAACCTGCAAATTGCACTTGGTTGGAATGGCCTTCCACCACAATGGCTTTAGAGGCCGCTGGGCTAATGAGATTAATTTGCGGAATGGGCAAGCCCAAAATCGCACGGGCATGCAAGGCAAACTCAGACAGCTCTTGCGAGATAAGGGTAACCATTCCCGTATCGTGCGGACGTGGTGAAACTTCATTGAAAATCACATCGTCCCCCGCCACAAACATTTCCACGCCAAAAATCCCACGTCCGCCAAGTGCGGTGGTAATTTTCTCCGCAATTTGCTGCGCTTTGGCTAATGCCGCTGCTGACATTGCTTGTGGCTGCCAAGATTCACGATAATCTCCGTTTTCTTGACGATGACCAATTGGCGCAAGGAACGAAGTACCACCAAGATGGCGAACAGTAAGCAAGGTGATTTCATAATCAAATTTGACAAAACCTTCCACAATCACACGCCCAGCTCCTGCGCGTCCACCTTGTTGAGCATAATCCCAAGCAGCTTGTAGCTGATCAAACGATTTCACGATACTTTGCCCGTGTCCTGAAGAAGACATAATCGGCTTCACCACACAAGGAACGCCAATTTTTTCCACCGCACTTTGAAAATCTGCAAAATTATCCACAAATTGATAAGGCGAAGTGGGCAGCCCTAACTCTTCCGCCGCCAAACGGCGAATGCCTTCGCGGTTCATTGTTAAGCGTGTAGCTTTCGCCGTAGGCACAACATTAAAGCCAGCTTGCTCTAATTCCACCAAAGTTTCTGTCGCAATCGCCTCCACTTCTGGCACGATATAATCAGGCTGTTCTTTTTCAACCAAGGCTTTCAACGCCTCGCCATCAAGCATTGAAATGGTATAAGCACGATGCGCCACTTGCTGCGCAGGCGCATTTTCATAACGATCCACCGCAATCACTTCCACACCTAAGCGTTGCAATTCAATTACCACTTCTTTACCCAGCTCACCAGAACCTAACATCATCACTTTAGTGGCTTTTGGTGTCAGTGCAGTACCTAATGTTGTCATTGTGTTTTCCTTATTTTTAAATATTATCCGTCAGATAAATTATTTAATGTCGATGAAACTGAATTCTTTTTTCCTTAGCTTAAATATAAAAAAATCTGTATTCAGATTTGAATACAGATTTTTTAGTTAAGAAAAAATTAATTTACTTTTTCCACTTGACCAAATTCTAATTCCACAGGGGTGGCTCGGCCGAAGATGGAAACGGAAACTTTAAGACGACCTTTGTCATAATCAATTTCTTCCACCATTCCATTAAAGTCTGCAAATGGACCATCTTTAACGCGAACTTCTTCACCTGGTTGGAATACGGTTCTTGGTTTCGGCTTATCAGAATTTTGCTCAAGGCGATTTAAGATAATGTCTGCTTCGCGGTTGCTAATTGGTGCTGGCTTATCTGGTGTGCCACCGATAAAGCCCATTACGCGCGGCACACTGCGCACCAACTGCCAAGTGTAATCATTCATTTCCATTTGTACTAAAACATAGCCTGGGAAATATTTACGTTCACTTTTACGGCGCTTACCGCCTACATTTTCAACCACCTCTTCGGTCGGCACAAGCACTTCACCAAATTGATCTTCCATTTGGTGTAGCTTAATGTATTCTCTTAATGTGGCTGCTACTCGCCCTTCAAACCCAGAGAAGGCTTGCAAAACATACCAACGTTTTTTTACTGTATTTTCTGTCATGTTAGAATCTCAAATCGGTTAAAAAGGTGATTACTGTAACAATAATTGAGTCAATTCCCCATAAAATGAGAGAAACAAATACGGTTACGCCCATTACGATCAACGTGGTTTGCATTGTTTCAGCACGAGTTGGCCAAACAATTTTTCTCAATTCAGTACGAGATGCGCTAAGGAAAGCTCTTGCTTTTGTACCTTGGTTAGTAATAGCCAATACACCTGCTGCCGCAAGTAATAAGATCACTACCGCAACAACTCGAATCGGGGTAGAAAATTGATCTGCAAAATAAATATTTCCCACTGCTGCTACGGCAATAATCACAATACCGAGTAGCCATAAAAAGGTATTTAATCCTTTCGATTTTTCACGATTTTCCGCTTGTTCAGCGTGTTTCTTTTTATCAATATTTGACGCCATAATTGTATCCATTATTCAATTAAAATCGGGATGCTGTTTTGAACGGGGAATTGTAGCATTTTCTGATTTTATTGCCTATTAAAAATAAGAGAAATTTTCGTGATTTTATAGGGGAAAGATAGGGAAATTAGTGGGAAGAAAAAATAATTAAAATTCATACCGCCCTTTATTCGCTATTTTGAGCAAAAAGTGCGGTCATTTTTTCCAACTTTTTCATTCAAAAATCCAAGCAAAACAAAAGGGCATCTTTCGATGCCCTTTCTTAGCTTTTAGCTTTCTAGTGTTACCTAGCAATCATCATTATTTGATGATTTTCGCTACAACACCCGCACCTACTGTACGTCCACCTTCACGAATCGCAAAGCGTAAACCTTGGTCCATCGCGATTGGGTGAATTAAGCTTACTGTCATTTTGATGTTATCGCCTGGCATTACCATTTCCACGCCTTCTGGTAACTCGATTGTACCTGTTACGTCAGTTGTACGGAAATAGAATTGTGGACGGTAACCTTTGAAGAATGGAGTGTGACGACCACCTTCTTCTTTTGATAATACGTAAACTTCTGATTCGAAGTCTGTGTGTGGTGTAATTGAACCTGGTTTCGCTAATACCTGACCACGTTCGATTTCTTCACGTTTTGTACCACGTAATAATGCACCGATGTTTTCACCCGCACGACCTTCGTCAAGTAATTTACGGAACATTTCTACACCTGTTACGGTAGTTTTCGCAGTTTCTTTGATACCTACGATTTCTACTTCATCACCAGTGCGGATAATACCACGCTCAACACGGCCTGTTACTACAGTACCACGACCTGAGATTGAGAATACGTCTTCGATTGGTAATAAGAATGGTTGGTCAATCGCACGCTCTGGCTCTGGAATGTAAGTGTCTAAGTGGTTTGCTAACTCAAGGATTTTTTCTTCCCATGCTGCATCGCCTTCTAACGCTTTTAATGCTGAACCGCGTACGATTGGGGTATCATCACCTGGGAAATCATATTGAGAAAGAAGTTCACGCACTTCCATTTCTACTAATTCTAATAACTCTTCGTCATCTACCATATCGCATTTGTTTAAGAATACGATGATGTATGGTACACCTACTTGGCGTCCTAATAAGATGTGCTCACGAGTTTGTGGCATTGGGCCGTCTGTCGCTGCTACTACTAAGATTGCACCGTCCATTTGCGCCGCACCAGTAATCATGTTTTTAACATAGTCCGCGTGTCCCGGGCAGTCAACGTGTGCGTAGTGACGTGTTGGTGTATCGTATTCAACGTGTGAGGTGTTGATGGTGATACCACGCGCTTTTTCTTCTGGCGCGTTATCGATTTGGTCAAATGCGCGTGCGGCACCACCGTAGTGTTTCGCTAATACGCTGGTGATTGCTGCTGTTAAAGTTGTTTTACCATGGTCAACGTGGCCGATTGTACCCACGTTTACGTGCGGTTTTGTACGTTCAAATTTTTCTTTAGACATTGCTAATGTTTCCTTTAAGTGAAATTTCGTAGCACCTTGAGATGCTACGAAGTTTTATTGAATCAAAAATTATTTTTTACGTGCTTCAATTACTGCAGCTGCAACACTTGAAGGTGCTTCAGCATATTTCAATGGTTCCATTGAGTATGATGCACGACCTTGAGTTTGTGAACGAAGATCTGTTGCATAACCAAACATTTCAGAAAGTGGAACTTCTGCATTGATTTTAACAACAAATTCGCTTGCTTCTTGGCCATTTACCATAGCGCGACGACGGCTTAAATCACCAATTACATCACCCACATACTCTGGTGGAGTTTCAACTTCCACTTTCATAATTGGCTCAAGTAATACTGGGTTTGCTTTGCTAAACGCTGCTTTAAATGCTAATGATGCAGCAAGTTTAAACGCTAACTCAGATGAGTCCACATCGTGGTATGAACCGAAGTGTAAACGAACACCGATATCAACCACTGGGTAACCCGCTAATGGACCAGATTTAAGTTGCTCTTGGATACCTTTATCAACTGCAGGGATATATTCGCCAGGAATTACACCACCTTTGATTTCGTTGATAAATTCGTAACCTGGACCTTCTGGATCTAATGGATACAAGTCGATAACAACGTGACCATATTGACCGCGACCACCAGATTGTTTTGCGTGTTTACCTTCAACATCTTTCACCGCAGTACGGATAGTTTCACGGTAAGATACTTGTGGTTTACCGATATTCGCTTCCACTTTAAACTCACGTTTCATACGGTCAACGATGATGTCTAAGTGTAACTCACCCATACCTGAAATGATGGTTTCACCTGATTCTTCATCAGTGTGAACACGGAATGAAGGGTCTTCTTGTGCAAGACGGCCTAATGCCAAGCCCATTTTCTCTTGGTCTGCTTTGGTTTTTGGCTCTACCGCAACAGAGATTACTGGCTCAGGGAATTCCATACGCTCAAGGATAATTGGCGCATCGATAGCACATAATGTATCACCTGTACCAACATCTTTTAAGCCGATTGCCGCTGCGATGTCACCCGCACGAACTTCTTTGATCTCTTCACGTTTGTTTGCGTGCATTTGAACGATACGACCAAAACGCTCACGTTTTTCTTTTACAGAGTTTAATACTGTCGCACCAGACTCAACCACACCAGAATATACACGGAAGAAGGTTAAGTTACCTACGAATGGGTCAGTTGCAATTTTGAATGCAAGTGCAGAGAATGGTTCATTATCATCTGCGTGACGCTCACCTTCAGTTTCATCAGGATTGATCCCTTTGATTGAAGCGATGTCAGTTGGTGCTGGTAAGAAATCAATTACCGCATCAAGCATTGCTTGAACACCTTTGTTTTTGAATGCTGAGCCACAAGTTACAAGAATAATTTCAGTATCTAACGCACGTTGACGTAACGCACCTTTGATCTCTTCTTCAGTAAGCTCTTCACCACCAAGATATTTTTCCATTAACTCTTCTGAAGCTTCTGCTGCTGCTTCAACAAGGTTTTGGTGCCATTCTTCACATAATTCAACCATATCTGCAGGAATATCGTCATAGGTAAATGTCATACCTTGATCGGCTTCATTCCAGTTGATTGCTTTCATTTTGATTAGGTCAACAATACCTTTGAAGTTTTCTTCTGCACCGATTGGAAGTTGTAAAGGAACAGCATTACCACCTAAGCGAGTTTTGATTTGCTCAACAACGCGTAGGAAGTTTGCACCAGTACGGTCCATTTTGTTTACGAACGCGATACGAGGTACTTTATATTTGTTTGCTTGACGCCATACAGTTTCAGACTGAGGTTGAACCCCACCTACCGCACAGTAAACCATTACCGCACCATCAAGAACACGCATTGAACGTTCTACTTCGATAGTAAAGTCAACGTGTCCCGGAGTATCGATAACGTTGATACGGTGTTGTGGATATTGCTGAGACATACCAGACCAGAAAGCCGTTGTTGCCGCAGAAGTAATGGTAATACCACGCTCTTGTTCTTGTTCCATCCAGTCCATGGTAGCTGCACCATCATGCACCTCACCAATTTTGTGACTAACACCTGTATAGAATAGAATACGCTCTGTGGTTGTTGTTTTACCAGCATCAATGTGAGCACTAATACCGATATTACGATAGCGCTCAATAGGAGTTACACGAGCCATTATTATTTCCTTGTTTGGAATTCAATAAATTAAAATTTTAAATATGGATAAGGCTTCACCGCATAGCAAAATGTGATGAAGCCTAAAAATCGTTTGATTAACTGATTACCAACGGTAATGAGCAAACGCTTTGTTAGCTTCAGCCATACGGTGAACGTCTTCACGTTTTTTCACTGCTGCACCTTTGTTTTCTGATGCATCAGATAATTCATTTGCTAAACGTAAAGCCATTGATTTATCACCACGTTTACGTGCTGCTTCAACGATCCAACGCATACCTAATGCGTTACGACGAGCTGGACGCACTTCAACTGGCACTTGATAAGTAGAACCACCAACACGGCGAGATTTAACCTCAACGGTTGGACGTACGTTTTCTAGTGCGATTTCAAATGCTTCTAAAGCTTCTTTACCTGTACGTTGAGCTAAAGTTTCTAACGCACCATAAACGATTGATTCTGCGATAGATTTTTTACCATCTACCATTAATACATTAATAAATTTCGCAAGTAATTCTGATCCGAACTTTGGATCTGGAAGAATTTTGCGTGGTTCAATACGACGACGACGTGGCATTGCAATTTCTCCGTTTTTTAATCTTCAGGATTATCCAAAACTCTTTGTGTAAGAGATCTTACGTTTACTGGAGTTTATGATAATTATTTAATTTAATTAGCGTTTGGCCTTACTTAACGGAGAACCATTAAGCTTTAGGACGTTTAACGCCGTATTTAGAACGACCTTGTTTACGATCTTTAACGCCGGCACAGTCTAATGCACCACGCACAGTGTGATAACGCACACCTGGTAAATCTTTAACACGACCGCCACGGATAAGCACAACGCTGTGCTCTTGAAGGTTATGACCTTCACCGCCGATATAAGAAGTTACTTCGTAACCATTTGTTAAACGAATACGGCACACTTTACGTAATGCTGAGTTCGGTTTTTTAGGTGTAGTTGTGTACACACGAGTACACACGCCACGTTTCTGCGGGCAAGCCTCTAATGCAGGAACGTTGCTTTTTACAACCTTTTTCACACGCGGTTTGCGTACTAATTGGTTGATAGTTGCCATTAAAAAAGCTCCAGTTTAATAGTTGTTATTCATAAAAGAATGTTTACTTTTTGTTCTACCTTAGAATAGATAGACGCCGAATTTTAATCTTGAATAGCTATAATGTCAAGGTTTAGCAAAAATAAGCAGAAAAATAACCGCACTTTAGGATCTGATAGGATCCCAATAAACTGCAACTTTTCCAAATTGTAGAAATAATATTGCTTGAATTTCCCTTTCAGTTTTCCAAAAGATTGCATAGAATAAACTTTCTTTATCACATCACAAGGAAAACAAAATGACTAAAATTATTCATACAGAAAAAGCGCCCGCGGCCATTGGGCCTTATGTGCAAGCTGTGGATTTAGGCAATTTAGTGCTAACTTCTGGACAAATTCCTGTTAATCCTGCAACAGGTGAAGTGCCGGTGGATATTGTGGCGCAAGCACGCCAGTCTTTAGAGAATGTGAAAGCAATCATTGAACAAGCAGGCTTAAGCGTGGCAGATATTGTGAAAACGACGGTTTTTGTTAAAGATTTGAATGATTTCGCTACGGTAAATGCGGAATACGAACGTTTTTTTAAAGAAAATAATCACCCTAACTTTCCTGCCCGTTCTTGTGTAGAAGTAGCTCGATTGCCAAAAGATGTAGGCTTAGAAATTGAAGCCATTGCGGTAAGAAAATAATTCCCCATTCAACCAAAAGGGCAATACTATCATTGCCCTTTATTTTTCACTATTTCATTAGATAATAAACCAATGGCTACTTTTTAGAATCCGCCTTTAGCCCTTCAAAAAAAGGGATATATTTTAATAGAATTTCGTCTAATTCTTTAAGGCCTTGTTCATAATCAAAAGAATATTGCCACTTGTCTCCCATTGGAACTTCTTCAATATCTTGAAATTTGCGTTTTAAATAGGATAGTTTATCCATATCATCATCTATCTGTTGTTTGCTGAATGGAATGTTTTGTTTCTCAGCAAAGTCATTGTAATAACAGGAAAGATTGAGCAACATTCCCCAAGAATCGCCCGCTATTACCACCAATCGATGTTTTTCTCTGGTAAAATAATCTGCCCCGCTATCATAAACAGCACGCATCGGGTCATAAAAAAACTCACTATTTTTCATAACTACCTCATTTCTTTGCACAATAATTGCGATATAGCTGTTCAACGAACAAAGGGATTTTACGATCTATGGTTGAAATTGCAAATTTTTCTAAAAAAATTCCCGCACTTTATGCGGGAAATTCGTTAAATAATTCTTGAGAACTGTTGGCGTCTGGCTTGTTGTCTTGAGTAGGTATCAAAACATAAGCAAATATTGCGAATCAGCAAATGCCCAACAGGGGAAACCTGTAATCCTTTTTCGCCGATTTCAATTAAGCCATCTGCGGCAAGGGGTGCGAGTAATTCTAAATCTTCCGCAAAATGGGTTTTGAAATCAATGCCATATTGCTGTTCAAATGGGGCGTAATCCAGTTTGAAGTTGCAAATCAGCTGTTTGATAACATCACGGCGCAAGCAATCTTCTTGGCTCATTACAAAGCCCTTGTGAAGTGCGGTGCCTTTTTGCTCAATATCTGCGTAATAATGTTTTAGCTCTTTTTGATTTTGTGCGTAAGTGTCGCCCAACAGGCTAATTGCAGAAACACCAAGACCGAGCAAATCCGCATCTTCTTGCGTGGTGTAGCCTTGGAAATTGCGGTGTAGCACGCCATTTTGTTGCGCAATGGCTAGCTCATCATCAGGTTTCGCAAAGTGATCCATTCCAATGAAGCGGTAGCCTGCATCGCTTAAGGTTTCAATGGTTTTTTGCAAAATGGTGAGCTTGGTTTCAGGTGCAGGCAGCTGATCTTCTTTAATTTTTGCTTGCCCCGCAAAACGGCTTGGCAAATGGGCATAGTTAAACACGCTCAAACGATCAGGGTTTAATTCAATCACTTTTTGCAATGTGAACATAAAGCTTTCCACATTCTGCAATGGCAACCCATAAATCAAATCCAAATTGGTGGATTGAAATCCTAAGGCACGTGCGCGTTCTAGTAAGGCTTGAATGAAATCTTCATCTTGCTCACGGTTTACCGCTTTTTGCACTGCTTTATTGAAATCCTGCACGCCCATACTAATGCGGTTAAAGCCGATTTTACGCAGATGATCGAGGGTTTCCAGCTCAATTTTACGCGGATCCATTTCGATACTAATTTCGGCGTTATCGGCAAAATGAAAATGCTCACGCAACATTGCCATTAAACGGCTGGATTGTTGCTCGGTGAGATAGGTCGGTGTGCCGCCGCCCCAATGCACTTGGGTTACCTTGCGATTGCGGAAAAGTGCGGCGCGATTTTTGATTTCTTTTTCCAAATAATCAAGATAAATATCCGCTTTGTGCTGATGACGCGTAATAATTTTGTTACAGGCGCAGAAATAGCACAATTTATGGCAAAACGGGATATGCACATAAAGAGAAAGCGGACGGTCAGGGTAACGCGCTGCTGCCGCTTGGAAATCTTGTTCAGTATAATTTTCGTTAAATTCCAATGCCGTAGGATAAGAAGTATAACGCGGCCCAGAATAGTTATATTTTTGAATTAACGCGGAATCCCACATAGTTCCAGACATTAATTTCCCCCTAAAATTTTTCAATATCCAACAATAATTGATTTAATTCCAACAAAATTTTGCTTTCAAGCTCGGCTTCGGCGCTTTCACGAGTGAGATCTAAGCGCATACGCTCGTTCTTTTTTAATTCCTTACGCGCTTGATGCGTTGGCATTTCTTTCACCACATCATAAAGCTCAGCCAGCGCAGGATAAGTGGTGATTTTTAAGCCTAAGGGATCGAGCAACATTTTTAATCGAATTGCCCCTTCAGACAAATTGCAATCGCCATTTTGCATTGCTCGCGCGATAATCTCAATACTCTCTTTTAGGCGTTTTACACGCGCCAAGCGTGCATTTTCTAACGTCTGCTTTTGGTTTTTCAACGCACGCAATAATTTCACCGCATAAGCGGCCATTCCCACAATAATCAAAAGCCCGAGGGCAATTAAAAGATAAATCCACATAAATTATTTAAACTGATTAATATCAATGGTTTCAAAAGTGCGGTATAAATCTTCCGCATTTTCGTCTTCATCACGAATACCTAGTTCGTCCATTAGCTGTGCGATACGATCTAAACATTCGTCCACAAAGGCTTGATCTTTGGCATTTAAGGTTTTGCCTGCTTCAAGCTGATCTAATAAATCATTCAAACATTCATTATTTTCAAGCTGTTCAAGTTCCACCATTGGATCAAGCGCCTTTGTTTTTTCCACATCTGGTTTTTCCGCCGCCACAGGCGAAATGGTCATTCCTTTTTCCGGCTTATTGACAAACTCCACCACTAATGGAATTTTTTTGCGACTGCCCACGCGGGGATCTAACTTGGCATCTTGTTCAAGGGCTTTATTTTCTTCTTGGCGACTATGGCGAGAGCCAGCCACGAGGCCTTTGTGTTTTTTCTTTCTTTTTTCTTCACGCGCTTTGGCATCTAATTCATAACGTGTCAATTTACGCCCACGCCCAGTTGGGGCGCTTTGCGCAGGTTTATCCGCCTTGCGTGTTGGCATAATATCCGTAATACGGCGTGTTTTCTTTTGACGGGACATAATTTCTCTACTATTTGGTAAAAATGAATCGGGGAGAATTGTAGCATTAAATCACCAATTCTCCGCATTATTTCTGTGATTGGTTAGAACGAATTAAAACGGCACATCTGCCGTGAAATTCATTATTTCACCCGTTAAAGGGTGGCGAATTTGTAAGGATTGTGCGTGCAAACACAAACGTGGCGACATCGCTTTCGCTTGTGGGTGCGCATAAAACTTATCGCCTAAAATAGGGTGACCAAGGGCAAGCATATGTAGCCTTAATTGGTGTGAACGCCCTGTAATTGGGGTGAGTTTTACCCTTGTGCTGTTATTCGGCAGGCGTTCTAAAATTTCAAAATTTGTTACCGCACTTTTACCCAGTTCAAAACAAATTTTCTGTCTGGGACGATTTTCCCAATCGCAAATCAGCGGCAAATTCACCGTGCCGCTATCTTGCGCTAAATGCCCCCAAACAAGCGCCTGATAAGATTTCTTCGGCTCACGCTCACGAAACTGACGCTTGAGTTCTTTATCTGCCAGCTTGCTCATTGCAAACAGCAAAATCCCACTGGTTGCCATATCAAGACGGTGCGCCGGCTCGCAAAAGCCATATTTTTCTTTTACGCGCGACATTGCGCTGTCGTAATATTGCGGTTGGTTGCCCGGCACGGAAAGCAAACCGCTCGGCTTATTTACCAATAAAATATGGTTATCGTGATAGATCACATCTAACCAAGGTTCGCGTGGGGGATTGTAGTCAATTAATGCCATTATTTACTCTTATTGCTGATAATCACACGCAGGCTATCCAAGCGCCAAGTGGCTTTGTGCAAGTGTTGTAAAATTTGCTCGCGCTCGGCACTGAGTGCGTCAATTTCATCTTGGCGAATGGTTTTATTCACTTGTTTTAACGCCTGCAAGCGGGTTAATTCACTGTCCAAACGCTGCGCGGCTTGCTGCTCTGCTTGTTCAATTAATCTTTGCGCTTGTTCGCCAATTTGACGTTCACCTGCTTTTAATAATTGTTCAATATTGGCGCGCAACATTTTGATTACCTTGCTCGCCATTTGTTTTGCCATTGGTTTAAGCTGTTTTTGTAGCAGTTCAAAGCCCACTTTATCCGCCAAATTATGACCTTTGCCGTCAATTAATAAGCGCACTGGCGTTGGGGGTAAGAAACGAGTGAGCTGCAAACCGCGTGGTGCTTGGGCTTCCACAATGTAAATGAGTTCCAGCCACAGCGATCCCACAGGCAATTCATTATTGATTAACAATGATACGGCAGTTTTGCCAATCTCGCCATCAGTAATCAAATCAATGCCGTTGCGGATCATCGGGTGATCCCAAGTGAGAAACTCAACGTCTTCACGCGCCACGGCTAAATTGCGATCAAAGGTTACCGTTAAGCCTTCTTCTTTTAAGCCTGGGAAATCTGGCACCAGCATTGTGCCTGTGGGGTGAATAACAATACTCTTTTCGCCGAGATCTTCTTGCTCCACACCAATAATATCGAACAAATTCAAGGTGAAATTAATTAACTCGCTTGAACCATCTTGCCCGCCAATGGCTTCGGCCAAGGCTTGAGCTTGTTCACCACCGTTAGAATTAATTTCTAATAGGCGATCTCTACCTTGATCAAGCTGCACTTTTAAGGCATCACGCTCAGTTCGGGTGTGAGCGACAAATTCATCAAACGCCGCATTCTGTTCATTATGCTGTAAAAAATCTTGCAATTTTGCACCGCACTTTTCAAACAAGGTTGCGCCCATCGGGCAAGTTTCTTCAAATGCGTTTAGCCCTTGATGATACCATTTTGCCAGCAGAACTTGCGGACTATCCGCAAAACAAGGGGCGTAAATTTCAATGTCTTGCGTTTGCCCAATGCGATCTAAGCGTCCAATGCACTGTTCCAATAAATCAGGATTATCAGGCAAGTTAAACAGCACCAAATGATGGGCAAACTGGAAATTTCGCCCTTCTGAACCAATGCTGGACGTGAGCAACACCTGCGCGCCCTCTTCCTGTTGAGCAAAGTAGGCCGCGGCTTTATCCCGTTCCACAATGGACATATTTTGATGGAACACAGCGCTGCGAATGGCTTCTTTTTCGCGTAAGGCTTTCTCTAGCTGAATGGCGGTTTTGGCTTGATGACAAATCACCAACACTTTTTCTTCGCGGTGAGATTGTAAGAAGTCGATCAGCCATTCCACACGCGGATCAAAATCCCACCACGCGGCATCAGGGTTCATTTTCTGGAAGATCTGCTCGGGGTAAAATAAATCGCTGGTTTTCACTTCGCCAAGCATTTTCAGCACGCCAATCGCATTGCGATATTGCTTTGGCATTAGCAAGGTGATTTCGTGATAATGACGCAGCGGGAAGCCTTTCACGCCTTGGCGGGTATTACGAAATAACACACGACTGGTGCCGTGGCGATCGAGCAGATTTTCCACTAAGGTTTCACGCGCTTGCGCTTTTTTCTCGCTATGATGAAGATCCTCTAATAATCCGCTAATATCTTGATCAGACAACAATTCCGCTAAATGTTTTTCTTCTTGCGTGCTTAATGGCTGCTCGCTCAACAATCCGTTCACGGCTTCAGCCACTGGTTGATAATGCTGCTGTTCTTGCACAAAAGCGCTGTAATTATAAAAACGATCGGGATCGAGCAATTTTAAGCGTGCGAAATGGCTTTCTTGCCCTAATTGTTCAGGGGTTGCCGTCAGCAATAACACGGCAGGAATATGGCTCGCCAACTGCTCGACAATTTGATAAGCCAAACTTGGCGCTTGTTCCGACCATTCAAGATGATGCGCTTCATCGACAATCAATAAATCAAATTCCGCATTCATCAGCTGTTCAGCGCGTTTAGGCTTTTGCACCAGCCAATCTAGGGCGCAAATAATTAAGGATTCTGTTTTAAACGGATTGGCTGCCACGCCACCGTCAAGGCCATCAAAATCAGCGCAACGTTCTTCATCAAAAAGGGAAAAATGTAAATTAAAGCGGCGTAGCATTTCCACAAGCCATTGATGTTGCAAGGTTTCAGGCACGATAATAAGCACGCGATCGACCTTTTCGGCAAACAGCTGTTGCTGCAAGATCATTCCTGCTTCAATGGTTTTGCCCAGCCCCACTTCGTCAGCTAACAACACTCGCGGCGCAATGCGTTGCCCCACTTCTTTGGCAATATGCAATTGATGGGGAATTAACCCACCGCGAATGCCGCGTAATCCACGCAATGGTGATTGATACTGCGCTTGGCATTGTTGTAAGGCGCGATAACGCAGCACGAATTGACTTGCGCGATCGATCTGCCCCGCGAATAAACGCTCTTGCGGCTTACTAAAGGCAATTTGTGCACTGAGATCGGCTTCTTGCAATAGGGTTTCTTGCCCATCTTCTTTTTGTACCAAATAGAACGCCAGCCCATTATGATCTAACACTTCAAGCACCTTGCCCTGCCAGCCCTCTTTGTGACGAATTTCATCACCCACTTGAAAAACCACGCGCACTAATGGGGCATTATCTAAAGCATAAATACGAATTTCTTCGGCGGCAGGAAAGTTTAGCGTCACCGTACGGTGATTGACTTCTGCAACCACGCCCAAGCCAAGATCATTTTCACTTTCACTAATCCAACGCTGACCAACTATAAAGGACATAAAATTTACTCTTATTATTGTTATAGCTAAATGGCGTATGCTGATAACAAGCCATTTAACGAAGATTTTATTACGAAAAAGGGCGGCTATTTTAACGATCTTACAGTGAAAAAGAAATGAAAATATATACAACAAAAACACAACATCAATCACAGAATAAAAAGAAAAATGTAGCCTATCCTTGACTTTTAAAAAGTGCGGTGCAAAAATCGCAAGGTTTTTATTTCACTTATTAAGGATAATGCTATGCGTTTTTCTCAAACTCTTAAAAATGAATTTTTTGGTGGCTGGAAACCTTTTGAAGTTGTCTGGCTTTTCTTATTTATTGCTGCACAGCTTTACGCCTATGCACAATCGCCCGTGTCTTGGCTCGAGGCGCTCGCAGGGATTTCAGGTATCTTATGCGTGGTGTTTGTGGGCAAAGGAAAAATCAGTAACTATTTCTTCGGTTTGATTTTTGCTTATAGCTATTTCTATGTGTCGTTAGACAACAAGTTTTATGGCGAAATGACCACGACCCTTTATGTTTATATTCCTGCGCAATTTATCGGTTATTTCTTATGGAAAGAAAATATGCGTAACAGCGCAGAACAAAGCGAAACGGTAATCGCTAAATTCCTGACGGTAAAAGGCTGGGTCACCCTAATCAGCCTTGTGGTACTGGGTTCTATTGCCTTTATCAGCATTTTAAAAACGACAGACGGCAATTCCATTGGCTTAGATGGCGTCACCACGGTGCTGGTTATTGCCGCACAATTATTGATGATTTTGCGTTATAGCGAACAGTGGATCTTATGGATTATCATCAATATCCTTTCTATCATTCTCTGGGCTGACACCCCAGCAATGTATTTAATGTTCGGCGCTTATTTGCTTAACTCCTTATACGGCTATTACAACTGGTCGAAGTTAGCGAAAAATTCGTAAAAAATAGACCGCACTTTGAACTGTTAATCTAACTTAAAAGGACTGAATTCTGCATTGCACAGGTTCAGTCCTTTTTCTCTATATACTAAAAATTCAAACATTTTCACCGCACTTTAAAATTTAATCCAGCCCTCCAGACTATATCTACTGGCTAATAAAATTTTCTTTAGGAAAAGCAAGCCCATACTCGCTACACTGCCTTTAGGCGTTACTTTTCTAAAAATTTTATTGAAATGAAGGCAATTTACACGGGGTTAAATGATTGTGAGATTCCCAATTCTAAAAGGCTCAAGGAATAAATTCATTGCTTTGCTCAACACGTTAATAATAACGCGAATAGATGAGATGTTAGATGGGTAAAAGTGCGGTGGTTTTTTATCAGATTTTTTGATGGTTATGTGTTGTGGATAGATTTAGTCTATTCTAGCCTGGTAAGATTTTAATGAGCGATTTCGATGATTACCAAAAAATAAGTGAAGAGGAAGCCATGCAATTTATAAAATCAACTAAATCATAATAACAAAAACAAAAAAACGCCACTGAGTTTCCTCAATGGCGTTCTTCTTTTATTCAAAACCTGGCGGTGTCCTACTCTCACATGGGGATTCCCCACACTACCATCGGCGTTACAGCGTTTCACTTCTAAGTTCGGCATGGAATTAGGTGGGTCCACTGCACTAACGCCGCCAAGATAATTCTTTCTATTCTTTACTTTATTTATCTTAGTCGATAACTTCGCTTATTTCTATCCCATTATCCGACTAACTGTCTTTATTCTTACTCTTTCTTTCCAATCAAAAACAAGCCAAAACCCTTGAGTGTTGTATAGTTAAGCCTCTCGGGCAATTAGTACTGGTTAGCTCAACGGCTCACACCGCTTACACACCCAGCCTATCTACGTCTTAGTCTCAAACAACCCTTACAGTCTTATAGACTGGGAGAACTCATCTCAAGGCAAGTTTCGTGCTTAGATGCTTTCAGCACTTATCTCTTCCGCATTTAGCTACCCAGCTGTGCCTCTGGCGAGACAACTGGTACACCAGTGATGCGTCCACTCCGGTCCTCTCGTACTAGGAGCAGCCCCTCTCAATTCTCCAACGCCCACGGCAGATAGGGACCGAACTGTCTCACGACGTTCTAAACCCAGCTCGCGTACCACTTTAAATGGCGAACAGCCATACCCTTGGGACCTACTTCAGCCCCAGGATGTGATGAGCCGACATCGAGGTGCCAAACACCGCCGTCGATATGAACTCTTGGGCGGTATCAGCCTGTTATCCCCGGAGTACCTTTTATCCGTTGAGCGATGGCCCTTCCATTCAGAACCACCGGATCACTATGACCTGCTTTCGCACCTGCTCGACTTGTCTGTCTCGCAGTTAAGCTTGCTTATACCATTGCACTAACCTGACGATGTCCGACCGTCATTAGCAAACCTTCGTGCTCCTCCGTTACGCTTTGGGAGGAGACCGCCCCAGTCAAACTACCCACCAGACACTGTCCGAACACCCGTTTCAGGCGCTTCGTTAGAACATCAAACGTTAAAGGGTGGTATTTCAACAACGACTCCACGATAACTGGCGTTACCGCTTCATAGTCTCCCACCTATCCTACACATCAAAATTCAAGGTTCAGTGTCAAGCTATAGTAAAGGTTCACGGGGTCTTTCCGTCTAGCCGCGGGTACACCGCATCTTCACGGCGATTTCAATTTCACTGAGTCTCGGGTGGAGACAGCCTGGCCATCATTATGCCATTCGTGCAGGTCGGAACTTACCCGACAAGGAATTTCGCTACCTTAGGACCGTTATAGTTACGGCCGCCGTTTACTGGGGCTTCGATCAGGAGCTTCTCTTTCGATTACACCATCAATTAACCTTCCAGCACCGGGCAGGCATCACACCCTATACGTCCACTTTCGTGTTTGCAGAGTGCTGTGTTTTTAATAAACAGTTGCAGCCAGCTGGTATCTTCGACTGGTTCATGCTCCATCCGTAAAGAACTTCACACTACGCCAGCGCACCTTCTCCCGAAGTTACGGTGCTATTTTGCCTAGTTCCTTCACCCGAGTTCTCTCAAGCGCCTGAGTATTCTCTACCTGACCACCTGTGTCGGTTTTCAGTACGGTTTAGATAAACCTGAAGCTTAGTGGCTTTTCCTGGAAGTGTGGTATCAATTACTTCAGCACCTTAGTGCCTCGTCATCATCTCTCAGTGTTAACGGTGAGCCGGATTTGCCTAACTCACCCACCTACCAACTTAAACGACCATTTCCAACAGGTCGATAACCTAACCTTCTCCGTCCCCACATCGCAGTTTATCCAAGTACGGGAATATTAACCCGTTTCCCATCGACTACGCTTTTCAGCCTCGCCTTAGGGGCCGACTCACCCTGCCCCGATTAACGTTGGACAGGAACCCTTGGTCTTCCGGCGAACGGGTTTTTCACCCGTTTTATCGTTACTTATGTCAGCATTCGCACTTGTGATACGTCCAGCAAACCTCTCAATTCACCTTCTTCCGCTTACACAACGCTCCCCTACCCAACAGGCGTATCACTAATATCCCTCTTCGATTCTTTGCCATTACACTCAACGTGTTTTTCGCTTTACCCACTTGCTTCGCAAGTGGTTAATCGTTAAGGCGTATTAGTGATACGCCTGATGCCGCAGCTTCGGTACTATATTTTAGCCCCGTTACATCTTCCGCGCAGGCCGACTCGACTAGTGAGCTATTACGCTTTCTTTAAATGATGGCTGCTTCTAAGCCAACATCCTAGCTGTCTAAGCCTTCCCACTTCGTTTCCCACTTAATATAGATTTTGGGACCTTAGCTGGCGGTCTGGGTTGTTTCCCTCTCCACGACGGACGTTAGCACCCGCCGTGTGTCTCCTGAGTATCACTCTTCGGTATTCGGAGTTTGCATCGGTTTGGTAACCCGGGATGGGCCCCTAGCCGAAACAGTGCTCTACCCCCAAAGGTGTCCGCTCAAGGCTCTACCTAAATAGATTTCGGGGAGAACCAGCTATCTCCCGGTTTGATTGGCCTTTCACCCCCAGCCACAGGTCATCCGCTAATTTTTCAACATTAGTCGGTTCGGTCCTCCAGTTAGTGTTACCCAACCTTCAACCTGCCCATGGCTAGATCACCGGGTTTCGGGTCTATACCTTGCAACTCAACGCCCAGTTAAGACTCGGTTTCCCTTCGGCTCCCTTATTCAGTTAACCTCGCTACAAAATATAAGTCGCTGACCCATTATACAAAAGGTACGCAGTCACCCCATCACTCAATCACACTGCTATTTTTGGGTTTGACTCGCTTCGCTAGTCGTACCCTACACTTTAAAGTGCGGTGTTATTTTTGGTGCTTTTTGCCTCTTCCACCACTCAATGTGTTTGAGTGATGGGGCTCCCACTGCTTGTACGTACAGGGTTTCAGGTTCTATTTCACTCCCCTCACCGGGGTTCTTTTCGCCTTTCCTTCACAGTACTGGTTCACTATCGGTCAATCAGGAGTATTTAGCCTTGGAGGATGGTCCCCCCATCTTCAAACAGGATTCCTCGTGTCCCGCCCTACTTCTCGTAAGCTTAGTACCACAGCCTGGATTTTAAGTACGGGGCTATCACCCTGTGTCGCTTGCCTTCCCAGACAATTCCTCTATCTCTGCTGCTATTACTTACTGGCTCCTCCGCTTTCGCTCGCCGCTACTCACAGAATCTCGGTTGATTTCTTTTCCTCGGGGTACTTAGATGTTTCAGTTCTCCCGGTTCGCCTTACGAGGCTATTTTATTCACCTCGCAATGATAGGCTCTTCGCCTATCGGGTTTCCCCATTCGGACATCGTGGGTTAAACGCTTCTTATCAACTCACCCACGCTTTTCGCAGATTAGCACGTCCTTCATCGCCTCTGATTGCCAAGGCATCCGCCCTGTACGCTTTCTCACTTAACTATACAACCTCAAGGATTTTATTCTTTCCCTGAAGTGTCTTCATTCTCGTTGAGAACGCTTACTTGCTTTTGTTCAAGTAAGTCTTTTACTCAGACTTTTTCAATTTAATCAAAAAGCAGTTTTTATCCCGCTTCCTCATTAGCTTGAAAGTCTCTTCAGTTTTTCAGCTTGTTTTTACATTGTTAAAGAGCAAATCGCGAAAAATTCGCTTTCTATGGCGTCCCCTAGGGGATTCGAACCCCTGTTACCGCCGTGAAAGGGCGATGTCCTAGGCCTCTAGACGAAGGGGACAACATAGAAAGCGTCTCTCTGCTTTACTAAAGTGCGGTGTGATTTTAAGCCATTTTCTCATATCGCTAGTTTCTTCAACACCATCACCATTCCTTTCTTTGCTTCTTATTGTCTAACAACCATCATGACAATCTGTGTGAGCACTCATCTATTCTATTAGGTAAGGAGGTGATCCAACCGCAGGTTCCCCTACGGTTACCTTGTTACGACTTCACCCCAGTCATGAATCATACCGTGGTAAACGCCCCCCTTGCGGTTAAGCTATCTACTTCTGGTACAACCCACTCCCATGGTGTGACGGGCGGTGTGTACAAGGCCCGGGAACGTATTCACCGCGACATTCTGATTCGCGATTACTAGCGATTCCGACTTCATGGAGTCGAGTTGCAGACTCCAATCCGGACTTAGATGCACTTTCTGAGATTCGCTCACCCTCGCAGGCTCGCTTCCCTCTGTATGCACCATTGTAGCACGTGTGTAGCCCTACTCGTAAGGGCCATGATGACTTGACGTCATCCCCACCTTCCTCCAGTTTATCACTGGCAGTCTCCTTTGAGTTCCCACCCGAAGTGCTGGCAACAAAGGATAAGGGTTGCGCTCGTTGCGGGACTTAACCCAACATTTCACAACACGAGCTGACGACAGCCATGCAGCACCTGTCTCTAAGCTCCCGAAGGCACTCCCGTATCTCTACAGGATTCTTAGGATGTCAAGAGTAGGTAAGGTTCTTCGCGTTGCATCGAATTAAACCACATGCTCCACCGCTTGTGCGGGCCCCCGTCAATTCATTTGAGTTTTAACCTTGCGGCCGTACTCCCCAGGCGGTCGATTTATCACGTTAGCTACGGGCACCAAGCCTAAAGCCCAATCCCCAAATCGACAGCGTTTACAGCGTGGACTACCAGGGTATCTAATCCTGTTTGCTCCCCACGCTTTCGCACATGAGCGTCAGTATCTCCCCAAGGGGCTGCCTTCGCCTTCGGTATTCCTCCACATCTCTACGCATTTCACCGCTACACGTGGAATTCTACCCCTCCCTAAAGTACTCTAGTAACCCAGTCTGAAATGCTATTCCCAAGTTAAGCTCGGGGCTTTCACATCTCACTTAAGTCACCGCCTGCGTGCCCTTTACGCCCAGTTATTCCGATTAACGCTCGCACCCTCCGTATTACCGCGGCTGCTGGCACGGAGTTAGCCGGTGCTTCTTCTGTGGCTAACGTCAAATCAGAACGCTATTAACGCTCCAACCTTCCTCACCACCGAAAGAACTTTACAACCCGAAGGCCTTCTTCATTCACGCGGCATGGCTGCGTCAGGGTTCCCCCCATTGCGCAATATTCCCCACTGCTGCCTCCCGTAGGAGTCTGGGCCGTGTCTCAGTCCCAGTGTGGCTGGCCATCCTCTCAGACCAGCTAGAGATCGCAGGCTTGGTAGGCCTTTACCCCACCAACTACCTAATCCCACTTGGGCTCATCTTATGGCAGGTGGCTAAACGTCCCACCCTTTAATCTTTCGATACTATGCGGTATTAGCCATCGTTTCCAATGGTTATCCCCCTCCATAAGCCAGATTCCCAAGCATTACTCACCCGTCCGCCACTCGTCAGCGTCGAAAGCAAGCTTTCAACCCGTTACCGTTCGACTTGCATGTGTTAAGCCTGCCGCCAGCGTTCAATCTGAGCCATGATCAAACTCTTCAGTTTAATCTTTCTCAATTCGTACACTAACAAAGCTCTGTGATTTCATTTATAAAATCACTATGAATTTCAGTTAAGCACTAATTGTTTCTAAATCTTTTAAATTTTTTCCAGAATCAACAAGTGCCCACACAGATTGTCTGATTGATTGTTAAAGAGCAAAAAACAACGACGCGATGTGTATTTTCATTTTTCTACAACGTCGCGTCGTTGTGTGCGGTGTATTATAGGCATCTGAAAAATCTTTGCAACCCTTTTTTTGCAAAAAATTTCAATTTTTTTAGCATTTGACTAAAAACCTATCAACACGCCTATTTTACTGCCAAAAACTAGCTATTTTTTAATCTTACAATTGATCTATCAATTTCCTTCTGAGATATTTCACGCATTCCCTCAACCTTCAAGGCTTTATTTAACCTAACGATAGCATTCTCCCTTTCTTTATCAGTAAGCAACAGTACATTTTTATTTAACAAGGCGGCTGTGAGATTCCAAAAGAACTCCAAATTTACAGAAGCTTCGCTCTTACGCAGTTCAACATAGCACACCTCAGCACCAAATCTAATCAATGTATCTACATTAAGCACATTGATTTTATAAAGAAGTTTTTCGTGTTTAATGGAAAGGTTTGGCAATTCTTTGATACGAGTTTTCTTCCGTAATTGCGACTCCTTCAACTTATCTGCAACTTGTTTAATAGAAAAAAGCACTAAAAAGCGATATTCAATTTTATTCTCAAGAACCGATTCAGGTAAGCGATAATACTGAGAAATCTTAAGATCAGGATTTTCTGCGTCAACCACATAAGGCACTGCCCCCAGTTTTATTAAATGTTCAGCCAAAGAATCTACTGCTCTTAAATAAAAACGTGAATTTTGATATATACCAAACATAATGTTTTTATAAAAAAGACCATAGCCAGTAAACAGGCTTTTAGCTCTCACCTCCCCGATTAGTGCCGCAAGTTCTCTTCTGATTTCTAAAGTAGCGTCATATGTGATACTCATACAAATCTCCTTATGGTTTCCTTAGTCACAAAAAATAACGAGATGCTTTAACGATTCCGTGTAAAGATTTTATATCACACTCCATCTGAAATATTGATAAGAATTTACGACTAATTTTAGTTTCTGTGATTTAGATCGTAAAAAGAAATTATTTTCCCTTCAAAATTGATTAATTGCCTATGAAATATGGCAAACTGTAAGAATTTCACCGCTAAAAATGGCGGGTAATTTTTCTACTTTAATAAAAAGTACAGTAAAAACTACCGCACTTTGGTCTGATCGCCAAAAGTTAACAAAGCCTTATCTAAGCAAGCTTTTAGCACAGTACCAATTATCCACAACGACCAAGGTTGTCTTTATCAAGTGTCTGTATGACCCGCATAAGTATTCGCTATTATAACGACAGATTAAACCCGCATTAAATAACTTGAGCTCTGCGCAATACAGAACTCAATATTTAACTTCCTAGATGTATAGGATTTAGGGTGCAAATCACTTTTGTAAAAACAATCACCGCCTATCACCTCAATTTCTGATATGATAGACAAACCTTAATTAACAGTAAGAAAAAATGCGAATTCCCAGAATTTATCATCCTATTTCTCTACGCGATAGTACGCAATGTGAGTTAACAGAAGAAGCGGCGAATCACGTTGGGCGGGTGTTGCGGATGCAAGTAGGCGATCACCTTGAATTATTTGATGGCAGTAACCATATTTACCCTTCGGTGATTACACAAGTGAGCAAAAAAGCGGTGGGCGTGGAGATTTTAGATCGTCAGTTTGATGATCGGGAAAGTCCGCTGCACATTCATCTTGGGCAGGTGATGTCCCGTGGTGAGAAAATGGAATTTACTATTCAAAAATCCGTGGAGCTTGGGGTAAAGGTGATCACGCCGTTGTGGTCGGAACGCTGTGGGGTAAAGCTCGATGCGGAACGTATGGCGAAAAAAATTCAGCAATGGCAGAAAATTGCGATTTCCGCTTGTGAGCAGTGCGGGCGAAATGTGATCCCAGAAATCCGTCCAATGATGAAATTAGAAGAATGGTGTGCAGAGCAAGACGGTATGTTAAAGCTGAATTTGCACCCACGCGCGAAATATTCCATTCGCACCTTGCCCACAATGCCGCCTGAAGGGGTGCGCTTACTCATTGGTTCAGAAGGTGGCTTGTCGCCGCAGGAAATTGCGCAAACGGAGCAACAAGGTTTCACCGAAGTGTTGCTTGGCAAACGTGTGTTACGCACAGAAACAGCGGCGTTAAGCGCAATCACCGCATTACAGGTTTGTTTTGGGGATTTAGCCTAACCCCTTGAATTTAGGAAAGAAAATATGCAATTACAAAACCATTTTTTAATCGCAATGCCCCATTTGGAAGACGATCATTTTTATCGTTCCGTGGTGTATATTTGCGAGCATAGCGAGCAAGGCGCAATGGGATTGGTGCTAACTCAGCCTACCGATCTGAGCATTGCGGAACTCTCACTGAAAATGAATTTTATGATGGCGGATAATCGCCGTTATCCCAATCAATTGGTGCTAGCCGGTGGCCCAACACACTTAGAACGTGGCTTTATTCTGCATACAGATAATCAAGAACGTTTTATGACCAGTACAAAAGTGGCGGATAACCTATGGCTGACGGTTTCGCCTGATGTCATCGAAACCTTTGGTACGCCAATTCAACCCGAAAAATATCTTGTTGCCCTTGGTTGTGCAAGCTGGTCAGCGAAACAATTAGAAACAGAAATTGCTTACAATGACTGGCTGGTTGTGCCTGCTAATGAACATATTTTGTTTGATGTGCCACCTCTTGAACGCTGGGCAGCGGCAAATCAATTATTAGGCATCGAACAGCACAATTTTACCCATCAAGTAGGGCATAGTTAATGAGCATCACCGCCCTTGCGTTTGATTTCGGTACGAAAAGTATTGGCTGTGCCGTAGGGCAAAGTATCACTGGCTCTGCCCAGCCTTTGCCTGCGTTTAAAGCACAAGACGGCATTCCAAATTGGGTGGCTATCGAAAAATGCCTAACGGAATGGAAGCCTAACATTGTGGTGGTCGGCTTACCCTTAAATATGGACGGCACAGAACAGCCGCTCACCCAACGCGCCAGAAAATTCGCCAATCGCTTACACGGACGATTTGGCGTAACTGTAACCTTACAAGACGAACGCCTTACCACCACGGAAGCGCGTGCCGAGATTTTCCAACGTGGTGGCTTTAAAGCGCTTGAAAAAGGCAAGGTGGACAGCATTTCTGCCTGCATTATTTTAGAAAGTTGGTTTGAAAATCCAACACAAGCGCTTGAGAAATAAAAAGTGCGGTATAAATTTGGTGAATTTTTTACCGCACTTTTTCATTTATCGTATTTTCTTTAGCTCATACAAATAGGCCAGCGCCTGTTTTGGACTCATTTCATCAGGATCAAGATTTTCAATCATCTGCCATAGCGCATCTTTCTGCTCGTTTTCTTCCATTAACAACAGCTCGCCTTGCCCCTGTTGTTGCACGGCTTCCGAATTTAACTGATTATTTTGTTGGGAGAATTTTTCTAACTGCGCCAGTTTTTGTTTAGCGAGTTTAATCACCGATTGCGGAACGCCAGCCAGTGCAGCCACTGCCAAGCCGTAACTTTTACTTGCCGCGCCTTCTTGCACCGCGTGCATAAAGGCGATGGTGTCGTTGTGTTCCACCGCATCTAAATGCACGTTGGCAATGCCCTTTAACTGCTCAGGCAAAACAGTCAGCTCAAAATAATGCGTGGCAAATAAGGTAAGTGCGCGTACTTTTTGCGCAAGCCATTCTGCACAAGCCCAAGCAAGGGAAAGCCCGTCATAGGTGGACGTGCCGCGCCCAATTTCATCGATAAGCACTAAACTGTTTGCGGTGGCTTGATGCAAAATATTCGCCATTTCTGTCATTTCTACCATAAAGGTTGAACGCCCTGAAGCCAGATCATCTGATGCACCAATACGCGTGAAAATGCGATCGATCGGGCCGATCATAGCACTTTCTGCTGGCACAAAAGATCCTATATAGGCCATTAGCGTGATCAATGCAGTTTGACGCATATAGGTGCTTTTTCCCCCCATATTCGGGCCGGTTATAATTAATAAATGGCGATCGGCACTTAATTTCACTGGATTAGCAATAAACGGGTTTTTGGACACCTGTTCCACCACAGGGTGGCGGCCGTTTTGAATATCTACGCCAATTTCATCGCTAAAGGTTGGCGCAACATAGTTTAGGGTTTCTGCCCGTTCCGCCAAGTTGGTTAGCACATCTAATTCTGCCAAAGCAAGGCTTGCCAGCTGTAATGCGCCTAAGTACGGTAATAATTCATCGAAAATTTCTTCATAAAGTTGCTTTTCCAGCGCTAACGCCGCACCTTTGGCTTTCAGCACTTTATCTTCATAGGTTTTTAATTCAGGAATAATGTAACGTTCCGCATTTTTTAGGGTTTGGCGGCGAACATAATGAATAGGCGCTTTGTGCGCTTGCCCTTGTGGGATCTGAATATAATAGCCGTGTACCGCATTAAAGCCAATTTTCAGGCTATCAATGCCTGTGGTTTCTCTCTCTCGTTGCTCTAGCTCTTCCAAATAACGGGTTGCGCCGTCTGAAAGGGAGCGCCATTCATCAAGTTCTGCGTTAAAGCCTTCTGCAATCACGCCACCATCACGAATCAACAAAGGGGGATTTTCAATAATCGCTCGTTCTAATAGATCTAACTGTGCTGAAAAATCGGCAATTTGTTGAGAAAATGCAGAAAATTGCGGGCAATGTTGTTGATTAAGATAATGTTGAATCGCAGGAATTTGTGCGAGCGCGGTGCGTAAACGGGTGAGATCCCGTGGACGCGCTGAACGTAATGCCACGCGCGCTAAAATGCGCTCCATATCCCCCACTTGTTGCAAGTGCGGTTGAAATTCTGCCACTAAATCCTGCTGCAAAATTTGACTAATGGTTTGTTGGCGTAAGGTTAATTTTTCACGATCGCGAATCGGTTGGTGAATCCAACGTTTCAGCAAACGGCTCCCCATTGGAGTAACGCATTTATCCAACACGGAAGCAAGGGTATGCTCTGTGCCACCTGCTAAATTTTGGGTGAGTTCTAAATTTCGTCTTGTGGCAGCATCTAATTGAATATTCTCATTATTTTGTACCAAGCTGATGCTTTGAATATGGGGCAACGCGGTGCGCTGAGTTTCCTTGGCGTATTGTAATAAACAGCCTGCGGCGCAAAGCCCAAGCGGGGATTTTTCTACCCCAAAGGCGCGCAAATCTTGCGTACCAAATTGACGATTAAGCTGCTCAATGGCGGTTTTTAATTCAAATTCCCAAATGGGACGGCGGCGTAAGCCCTTTGCATTTTCAATTAAATAACGATCTTCAAAATCTTCACAATAAAGCAATTCCACAGGCTGAATACGCTGTAATTCCGCCTGTAAACTCTCTTTACTGGCTGGCTCACTCAACTGAAAACGCCCCGATGCCATATCTAAAGTTGCCAAGCCAAATTTGTCTTTTTCCTGATAAACAGCGGCAATCAAATTATCCTGACGTTCAGGCAACAAGGCTTCATCACTGATTGTTCCGGGGGTAACAATGCGCACAATCTGGCGTTCCACCGGCCCTTTTGCCGTGGCAGGATCGCCCACTTGCTCGCAAATCGCCACACTTTCGCCAAGCTGAACTAATTTTGCTAAATAGCCCTCCACCGCGTGATAGGGTACGCCTGCCATAGGAATAGGCTGCCCTGCCGACTGGCCACGTTTAGTCAAGGAAATATCCAACAATGCCGCCGCTTTTTTTGCATCATCATAAAATAATTCATAAAAATCCCCCATTCGATAAAACAGCAAAATCTCTGGATTTTCTGCTTTCAATCGAAGGTACTGCTGCATCATTGGAGTATGTTGGCTATTTTTATCGTCTAAATTCATTATCTTGCCTAAATTAATCTTGAATACTGCCTATCTTACTCGTATTTTTACGAAACAAAAATAGCGTTGTATGGACAACGCTATTTCTTACATTTAAGTGCGGTAAGAATTTTTTACATTTTTACTCGCAACTAAAGCGTTTTTGCTAATTTTTTAATAAATGTAGCAAATTCATCGCCGAGTTTAGGGTGTCTAATGCCATATTCTACAAAGGCTTGCATATAGCCTAATTTGTCCCCGCAATCGAAATTGCCGCCTGTTTGATAAAAGGCCTCAACGGTTTCTTTTTCGATTAACATATCAATGGCATCGGTGAGCTGAATTTCATCGCCCACGCCCACTGGCGTTTTTGCCAATAGATCCCAAATGCTTGCGGAGAACACATAGCGCCCCACCACAGCAAGGTTAGACGGCGCATCTTCCACCGCTGGTTTTTCTACGATGCGTTTAATCTTCGCACTTTCACCTGGGTTAAACTCCACGCCTTCACAATCGACAATCCCATAACTACTGATGTCTTGCTCAGAAACTGGCTCAACCAAGATTTGGCTGGCATTAGTTTCTTTAAAGCGTTTAATCATTGCTGCGAGGTTTTCTTTACGCTGATCCGCACTGAAATCGGTAAGTAGCACATCAGGTAACACCACCGCAAAAGGCGCATCACCTACCAATGGACGGGCGCATAATACTGCGTGGCCTAAGCCTTTGGCGTTGCCTTGACGAACGTGCATAATGGTAACATCTTTCGGGCAAATAGAGCGCACTTCTTCTAATAATTGACGTTTTACCCGTTTTTCCAACATTGTTTCCAATTCAAAAGAGGTGTCAAAGTGGTTTTCAATGGCATTTTTGGAAGAGTGGGTTACTAATACAATTTCTTTTACTCCCGCAGCCACACATTCGCTCACCACATATTGAATTAGCGGCTTGTCCACGAGAGTGAGCATTTCTTTTGGAATCGCTTTGGTTGCTGGAAGCATTCTTGTACCTAATCCAGCTACGGGAATAACAACTTTCATTCGGTGTCCTTCTATTTAATTAAAATGATTCAAAATCTTACCGCACTTTATAGCTTTTATTTAATATTGTGAAACGGTAAGAAAATGGCTATCTAATGATAGCCGAGAAAAGAACACACCGCACCTTGTCCTTAAAGTGCGGTGTTTTTTGCTAAGTTATTGACGTAATAATGCCAAAATTTCTTCGGTTTTTTCAGTCATTAACTGTTTATCGCCACGCGTTTCAAGATTTAAGCGTACCACAGGTTCAGTGTTTGATGTACGCAAATTGAAGCGCCAATTTGGATATTCAATACTGATACCATCAATTTCATCTACTGAAATCGCCTCTTTTTCATACGCTGCTCGAACGCGGGCAATCGCCGCTTTGGCATCAGTTAATTTACTATTAATTTCGCCCGGAGATGGGAAAGTATTAATACTTTCATTAACTAATTCGCCTAATGATTTGCCTGTGGTGCAAACTAATTCCATCACTAATAACCAAGGGATCATTCCACTGTCGCAGTAGAAGAAATCACGGAAATAGTGGTGTGCGCTCATTTCCCCACCATAAATGGCATCAACGGCACGCATTTTTTCTTTAATGAAAGAGTGGCCTGATTTTGACATTACTGCCTCACCGCCATTTTCTTCCACCAATTTAACGGTATTCCAAATTAAGCGTGGATCATAAATGATTTTCGCCCCTTTATTTTTTTGCAAGAAAGCTTGACCAAGTAACCCAACAATGTAGTAACCCTCAATAAAGTTACCATTTTCATCGAATAAGAAACAGCGGTCAAAATCACCGTCAAAGGCAATGCCCATATCTGCGTTGTTTGCTAGCACCGCATCAATGGTATCTTGACGATTTTCGTGCAAGATTGGGTTTGGAATCCCATTTGGGAATGTACCATCTGGATTGTTATGCACTTTAATAAATTCCACCGGCACACGTTTTGCTCGGAATTGCGCTTCAATGGCATCAATAACGTGCCCTGCTGCGCCATTTCCTGAGTTAATCACCAATTTCATTGGTTTTAAATTATCTAAATTGATATAAGATAATAAATGCTCAACGTAATCACCTAATACGGAAAGTTGCTTATATTCACCACGTTGCGTAACAGGTGGAAAATTATTTTCCTCTGCTAAGCGTTGAATATCAGCAAGCCCAGTATCCGCACTAATTGGACGTGAACCCTCACGCACCAATTTTAAGCCATTGTAATCCATCGGATTATGACTTGCGGTTACTTCAATTCCGCCATCGGCTTTTAAGAAAGAGGTGGCAAAGTAAACTTCTTCAGTACCCGTTTCACCCAAATCAATCACGTTTACCCCAGAGTCTAATAGACCGTTAGTTACGGCACTTTTTAATTCTTTACTGGTTAAACGCACATCACCACCAACAACGATGGTTTTGGGCTTTAAAAACTGTCCAAAGGCTCGACCAATGCGATAAACAATATCCACATTAAGCTCATCGCCTAAGCGACCACGAATATCATACGCTTTAAAACAAGTTAATTTACCCATAACATCCACTTCCTTTTCTTAATTAAGATGATTGCTCATCTTTTGCTTCTCTAATACGTTGGTAAATTTCTTCTCGATAGACAGACACTTCTTTCGGTGCATTCACACCCACTTTGATCTGATTACCACGAACACTTAATATCGTAATAGAAATCTCATCACCAATGAGTAAGCTTTCGCCAACTTTTCTGGTTAAGATTAGCATACAACCTCCTCATTTCCTTTATTCGACATCCCTATCGATCATTTACCCCTTATATCCAAGGGTACATCACCCCTAAATATTACCGTACTTAAGCTCACAACGTGATGACTGGAATGCAAAGTTGTGAGCTACGGCACAAAATTTTTATTTTATAAGTGAGAATTTAACCAGTCAGCGCAAACGGCAAGGGCTTTTTCGACATTCTCAGGTTGTGAACCGCCTGCCATTGCCATATCAGGACGACCACCGCCTTTTCCGCCTACTTGCTGAGCCATCAGATTAACAAGCTCACCTGCTTTGACTTTTGCAGTTAAATCAGCAGTTACGCCTACCACTAAATTTACTTTACCTTCAAATACAGAAACAAAGGCAATCACCGCAGATCCAAGTTGATTTTTCAAATCATCAACCATCACTCGCAATGACTTGGTATCCATTCCATCAAGTTGCTGTAATACGACAGAAACACCGTTAATTTTCACCGCACTTTTTGCAATATCCGATCCAGCTTGCATCGCAGCTTTCTCTTTGAATTGTTGCAATTCTTTTTCTGCTTTCTTCGCTTTGTCTTGTAATTGTTGGATTTTATCCGTCAGCGAAGAAACATCAGATTTTAATAAGTCTGCACTTTGAGTTAGCACACCAAGCTGTTGGTGAAGCCAATCAATGGCAGTTTCGCCTGTTACCGCCTCAATACGGCGAATACCCGCCGCAATGGCGCTTTCACTGATGATTTTGAATAAACCAATCTCACCAGTATATTGGGCGTGAATTCCGCCGCAAAGTTCAATGGAAAAATCGCCCATTGTGAGAACACGCACTTGTTCGGCGTATTTTTCACCAAATAATGCCATTGCCCCTTTTGCTTTCGCGGCATCTAAATCCATAATTTCTGTTTGAATAGGGTGATTAGCGCGCACTTGTTGGTTGACTAATTTTTCCACTTCAAACAACTGTTCTTTAGAAATCGCTTCAGGTTGTGCAAAGTCAAAACGCAATAAATTGTTTGATACCAATGAACCTTTTTGTGCAACGTGGTTGCCTAACACTTGGCGTAAGGCCGCGTGTAACAAATGCGTTGCACTGTGATTTAAGGAAATTTGTTTACGGCGTGCCACATCAACAACCGCATCTACAAATTGCCCTACGCTCAGTGTGCCTTCCGCTACACCGCCAATATGCCCAAACACTTGGCCATATTTTTGCGTATCAGTAACGTTAAACAAGAAATCTTGTCCTTCTAAACGCCCTGTATCCCCCACTTGGCCGCCAGACTCCGCATAAAACGGGGTATTTTCCAAAATAACCACCGCATTTTGTCCCGCGCTGATTTGCTCTACTGGTTTGCCCTCATAGAAAAGTGCGGTAATTTTTGCGCGACTTTTTGATTCGCTATAACCTTCAAATTCCGTTGAGCCGTCCACGCGAATCACATTGTTATAATCCATACCAAACTGGCTGGCTGATTGCGCGCGCTGGCGTTGCGCTTCCATTTCACGCTCAAAGCCTGCTTCATCGATAGTAATGCCACGTTCACGGCACACATCGGCTGTAAGATCCAGTGGGAAACCAAAGGTATCATAAAGTTTGAATGCCACTTCACCAGAAAGCACGCCGTCTTTCACTTGGCTTAAGGCATCATCTAATAGCGCTAAACCACGCTCTAAAGTGCGCGCAAATTGTTCTTCTTCTAAGCGTAAGATTTTTTCGATATGCGCTTGGTTTTCTTTGATCTCTTGACCAGCTTCTGCCATCACTTCTGCAAGAGTTGGCACAAGTTTGTAGAAAAAGGCTTCTTTCGCGCCAAGTAAATGTCCGTGGCGTACCGCACGGCGGATAATACGGCGCAACACATAACCGCGCCCTTCGTTAGATGGCAATACGCCGTCTGCGATCAAATAAGCGCACGAACGAATATGGTCTGCGATAACGCGCAAGGATTTATTACCTAAATCTTTCTCGCCTGTTAATTCTGCCGCTTTTGCGATAAGTGTTTTAAAAATATCAATATCGTAGTTGGAATTAACGTGCTGTAACACGGCAGTAATACGCTCTAAGCCCATTCCTGTATCCACAGACGGTTTTGGCAATTTTTCCATTGTGCCGTCTGCTTGGCGGTTGAACTGCATAAATACGATATTCCAGATCTCAATATAGCGATCGCCGTCTTCTTCAGGTGAACCTGGTGGGCCACCCCAAATATGATCACCGTGATCGTAGAAAATCTCGGTACAAGGGCCGCACGGGCCAGTATCGCCCATTTGCCAGAAATTATCTGACGCATAAGGCGCGCCTTTATTATCACCAATACGAATAATGCGTTCTGCTGGCACGCCAACTTGGTTGTGCCAAATGTCATAGGCCTCATCATCGGTTTCGTACACGGTTACCCAAAGTTTCTCTTTTGGTAAACCTAACCACGCATCGGATGTGAGATATTCCCACGCAAAATGAATCGCGTCTTGTTTAAAATAATCACCAAAACTGAAATTACCGAGCATTTCAAAGAAAGTGTGATGACGCGCGGTATAGCCTACGTTTTCTAAATCGTTATGTTTTCCACCTGCGCGCACACAGCGTTGTGCGGTTGTCGCACGGCTGTAAGGACGCTTGTCTAAACCAAGAAATACATCTTTAAATTGGTTCATTCCCGCGTTGGTGAACAATAATGTTGGATCATTTTCAGGCACAAGGGAACTACTTGGCACCACTTGATGGCCTTTGCTATGGAAAAAATCTAAAAAAGACTTTCTTATTTCTGCCGTTGTTTTCATTAAACTGCCTTATGTTATCTTGCTTATTCGATAAATGGGGCTTATTTTGTCATACTTTTAAAATTTAGAAAAAACATTTTTCAAGAGAAAAAATAATCTGCATCTTAAAACAAAAATAAATCGCTCTAAAATGCAGATTAAATGATCAATTCTTCGCTTTTTTCGTCAAAATTTATTCATCACGCAGCGGTACAACTAACATATCAATATTGATCGTATTCATCACTTGACGGGTTGAAGACATTAATTTGCTCCAGAAATCTTGGTGATGTCCTGTAACCAATAAATCCACATCATATTTATCAATGGCATCAGCCAATACTTGGCCTAAATCACCGCTACCACTTAACTTCTCAGATACAGGATAACTGGCCTGATCCGCCAAACTAACCAATGCTTGATGTGTTTCGGTGGAAATACGATCTTGCATTGATGACATATTCACATCGATCAACCCAGTATAAAGATCGGAAAAGTTTACATCTACGTGAATGATCGATAATTTTGCTTCATTCCGTTGTGCAACACCTGCTGCTTTTTCCACTAAGAAAGTACTTTCCTCAGAAAGATCTACTGCGACTAAAACGTGTTTATACATAACTAACTCCTTACTTATCTGAGTGGCTAATCAATTTTTTCCCATACTATCACTAGTATGGCGAAAAAAATATGCACTAGATCACATTTTCAGAAAAAAACCACCGCACTTTTCAATAATTTAACACCATAACTTAACGCCTGTTTAACCCACCTTTAACCTCAGCACTCATCAATTATGCTATGATAATCGTCATTCAGCCTAACCTTAACAAGTAAAAAAGTACAAACGAGTAAAAAATGAAACACAATATCCAAGATTTTCTACAACTCATCGCCCAACTACGCAACCCAAATGGCGGCTGCCCTTGGGATCTGGAACAAACCTATCAATCAATGATCCCTTGCTTATTAGAAGAAAGCTATGAAGTGGTTGAAGCCATCGAACAGCAAAACACGGAAAATTTGCGCGAAGAACTGGGCGATTTATTGCTCCAAGTGGTCTTTTTCAGCCAACTAGCCAAAGAAGATAACTTGTTCACCTTTGATGATGTGGTCAATGAAGTGGCAGAAAAAATTCTGCGCCGCCACCCACACGTTTTTGGTGAAGAAAAAGCCCACAACGAACAAGAAGCACTGAGCCATTGGAACAAGGTTAAAGCGGAAGAAAACAAAACTCGTCAGTCCATTTTAGACAACATTCCCCACGCTTTCCCAGCCCTAATGCGCGCAGAAAAATTACAGAAACGCTGTGCCAAAGTAAGATTTGATTGGGATAACGTGCAACCTGTGATCGCCAAAGTGCAAGAAGAATTACAAGAAGTACAAGCCGAGCTTACCCGCCCACAACAAGATCAGGCAAAAATTGAAGAAGAAATCGGTGATCTGCTCTTTGCCGTTGCCAATTTAAGCCGTCATCTACATTGCTCCCCAGAAGAAACCTTACGCAAAGCCAACCAAAAATTTGAACGTCGTTTCCGCCAACTGGAAACCCTCGCCCAACAACAAGGTAAATCGCTACAAAATAGCACTCTTGAAGAATTAGATGTACTTTGGGATAAGGTGAAAAGCGAAGAATAAAAATGCGTAGTCGGCCCCCAAAATCCTAGACAGCTAGGAAATTAAATATTCCGTTTCTTGACGCATACTCATTATTCAGAAACTAATGAAATTGCTTGCAGTTTAAAGTCTATTGAATAATGTTTTCGCATAAAAATCTGCTCCTTAATCTGTGGAGGCTATCCAATTTTTAGGGAGCAGATCACTTCTACACTTATTTTTTAGTTGGGCGTTTCCAGCCTTGGATATTACGTTGTGGGACGCGTGAGATCACCAGTTCATTTTCTGCAATATCTTTGGTAACGGTTGTGCCTGCGCCGATGGTTGCGCCTTTGGCGATGGTTACTGGGGCAACCAGTTGGCTGTCTGAACCTACGAACACATCATCACCAATTACGGTTTTGAATTTGTTTACACCGTCATAGTTACAAGTGATGGTACCTGCGCCGATATTACAATTTGCGCCAATTTCGCTATCGCCCACATAGCTTAGGTGGTTCACTTTCGAGCCTTTGCCAATTTGTGATTTTTTCACTTCCACAAAGTTGCCGATATGGGTTTGTGCGGCAAGTTCTGTACCGGGGCGAAGGCGGGCAAAAGGCCCAATTTTCGCTTCTTCGCCAATCACAGCATCTTCAAATACAGAATAAGGTTTGATTTCTACATCATCGCCAATCACACAGTTTTTGATCACGCAACCTGCGCCAATTTTGACACGATTACCCAATTTGACGGTGCCTTCAATAATCACATTCACGTCAATTTCCACATCTTTACCGTGGGTGATTTCGCCACGCAAATCAAAACGGTTTGGATCACGCAAGCTCACGCCCGCTAGCAATAATTTTTCCGCTTGTTTACGTTGATAATAACGCTCAAGCTCAGCCAGTTGTAATCGGTTATTTGCACCTTCCACTTCCATTAAATCTTGCGCTTGCACAGCAGCCACTTTGCAGCCGTCTTGGTTGGCGAATTTAATCACATCAGTCATATAATATTCGCCTTGCGCATTGTTGTTATCCAATTTTGCTAGCCATTTTCTGAAACTCGCGCCACTGGAAACCATTACGCCGGTATTCACTTCTTGAATGGCTAATTGTTCTGGCGTGGCATCTTTTTGCTCAACAATGGCAACTACATTGCCGTCTTGACGAATAATCCGTCCGTAGCCTGTTGGATCGTCCAAATGCGCAGTCAATAAGGCAATACCGTTTTCTGGTTTGGCATCAATCAGTTTTTGCAAGGTTTGCGCGGTGATAAGTGGTGCATCGCCATAAAGCATTACGATATTTTCATCATCAGCGAAAAATGGTGCTGCCTGTTGCATTGCGTGTCCTGTACCAAGTTGCACAGGTTGCAGCACCCAATTTACATTTTCATCGGCAAGGTGTTGTTGTAATAATTCTGCACCGTGGCCATAAATTAAATGAATATTATCGGCATTGAGCTGTTTTGCTGTATCAATAACGTGCTTAACCATTGGCTTGCCTGCAACTTTATGCAACACTTTTGGCAAATCGGAATACATTCTTGTGCCTTTGCCTGCAGCCAAAATCACTACGCTTAAATTTTTCATAAAAATCCTTGTTCTGTCGGTTTAAGATAAAAATCTGCGCTATTTTATAATAGAATATCGCCAATTCAAATTTTCTATGGAAATGTTTATGCAACCCCATTATTACCTTGGCGTGATGTCTGGCACGAGCCTTGACGGCGTGGATCTCGCCCTAATGGATTTTTCCACTCAGCCTGCGCAAGTGGTCGCCACAGATTTTGTGCCAATGCCAGAAAATTTGCGCCAAAATCTCACCGCACTTTGCCAGCAAGGGCAAGGCTCGTTACAGCAAATTGGCGAACTAGATCATCAACTTGGCGTACTTTATGCAGAAAGCATTAACCAGTTTTTGGCGAAACACTCTCTTAGCGCAGAACAAATTCAGGCGGTAGGCTGCCACGGGCAAACCATTTGGCACGCACCGCAAGGGCAATCGCCCTTTACTTGGCAATTAGGCGATGCCAATATTATCGCTGCTCGTACAGACATTACTACCGTGGCTGATTTTCGCCGTAAAGATATGGCTTATGGCGGACAGGGCGCGCCACTCGTGCCTGCATTCCACCACAATGTGTTTGCTGATCCTACGCGAAATACCGTGGTGCTGAATATTGGTGGGATTAGCAATATTTCTGTGCTAATCCCAAACCAGCCAGTGCTAGGTTACGACACAGGCGTGGGCAATGCATTGCTAGATAGTTGGATCGCCAAACATCAGGGAAAAAGCTATGATAAAAATGGTGAATGGGCGAAAACAGGGCAAAGCAATCCTGCATTATTGCAAGATTTGTTGGCAGATCCTTATTTTTCCTTGCCTGCCCCAAAAAGCACTGGGCGAGAGTTATTTAATTTAGCTTGGCTAGAAAAAATTCTGCAAAAACACACCGCACTTCTCCCCCAAGATGTGCAAGCAACACTGGCAGAATTTACCGCACAATGCACCGCGCAAGATCTGCAACATTTAAGCCAACACAACACGCTTCCTTGTTTATTATTAGTCTGCGGCGGCGGTGCGAAAAACCCTGTCATTATGGCGCACTTGCAACGTTTACTGCCCGATTGGCAAATCGCCACCACCACAGATTATGGCTTAGACGCGGACTACCTAGAAGCCGCCGCCTTTGCGTGGTTAGCTTACCGCCGAATGGAAAATTTACCCTCCAACGAACCGAGCGTTACCGGCGCAACAAAAGCGGTGAGTTTAGGGGTGATTTATCCTAAGGATAATTAAAGCCATTGGACAAATCTCCCCTAACCCCTCTTTACTAAAGAGGGGATTTTAATGAGGGTAATTTGACGCTCTGAGAGAAAAAAATCATAAAAAAGAGCGGTGTAAAACTTATGGATTTTTTACCACAGGGTGAGGTATTGTAGGGGCGTGTTGCACGCGCCCTTTTTAGGATTTAAATTTAAGGGGCGTATGCAATACGCCCCTTGTATATTAAAATTAATATAAAATAGCAACAAAACCCCGTTATCTGCATCTCGCGCCCACCCTAGGCAACAAACCGAGTTGTAGCAATGAGAGCAGATAACATTTCACCAAAAAACCGAACAGTTGCCAGACTTAAACCCGAATGCAAGGCAGGTTAATGATGAATGAACAAACTTATTGTGGTATTGATGTTGCTAAACGTCATTTCGTCATTGGGCTTTCTAACCAAAAACGAACAAAGACCGAAACCAACAACCCGAAAGGGATTGCGCATACCATTGAGTATTTACGTCGTTTCAGTGTGGACTTAATTGTCCTTGAAAGCACCGGTGGGCTTGAACTTCCATTAGCTAAAGCACTCCACCACGCAGGCTTTCGTGTGGTGATTGCCAACCCGCGACAAACCAATCAGTTTGCGATGTCGCAGTCACTAGCAAAAACCGACAATAAAGACGCCAAAATGTTGGCTTTTTACGCCCAGATGCTCGCAATGCGTGATAATGTAGCGCAACAGCTTTACATACCACCGACTCCCGAGCAAGAACAGCTTGAAGCCCTTGTTTCACGCCGTAACCAGCTTGTTGAAATGCGTTCCGCGGAGAAAAACCGCCTTGAACAAGTCCATTCCACACAACGACTCAGTGTTGAGCAGCATATCGACTATCTCTGTCTGCGTATTGATGAGCTGGATAGTGAAATCGAACAGCATCTCAAACATTTTGACGATACAATAAAAAAGTTTAAAGACATCAAAGGGTTAGGCACACAAACGATAGCCGTTTTGATGTCAATGTTGCCTGAGTTAGGTCAATACACACATAAACAAATTGCTTCGCTTGTTGGCGTTGCGCCACATCCGAAAGAAAGCGGTAACACCAAATGGAAAAGCCGCTGTTCAGGTGGTCGCAAAGCCGTGCGAAATGCGCTGTATATGGCCACATTTGTTTGCGTGCGTTTTGAGCCTAAACTCAAACAATTTTACGAACGCTTACGGGCTAATGGTAAGGCGTTCAAAGTGGCGATTAACGCCTGTATGCGTAAGCTTCTAACCATTTTAAATGCGATTGTCCGCGATGGTTCGCAATGGGACGCTCACGCGCTTTAATTAACGAATTTGTATATTTTTGCTTTTTAGCGGAATACAGTTGCTCGCAAATTATCAATCCCTATTCACAAAAAGATCAGTGGAAAATTTGTCGCACTGAGAGCAATTTTACTAAAGAGCAATCCCCCTCTTTAGCAAAGAGGGGTTAGGGGAGATTTGAAAATCGGGAACGCTATATTCCCCAAAAAAACCAAAGAGATAAAAAATGAAAAACAACCCATTACTCAATCAACTTTCGCAACTTAGCACGGAACAACGTAATCCAAACTCAATGAATTTGGACGAGCTTTCGGCGTTGGAAATTGTGCAATTAATGAATGCGGAAGACAAAAACGTGCCGTTGGCTATCGAAAAATGCTTGCCACAAATTGCCGCGGCGGTGGAAAAAATCGTGCAGGCGTTCCAGCAAGGGGGGCGTTTGGTATATCTCGGGGCTGGCACAAGTGGGCGTTTAGGCGTGCTTGATGCGTCAGAATGTCCGCCAACATTTGGGGTTTCCAGTGAAATAGTAAAAGGCATTATCGCTGGGGGCGAACGTGCTTTGCGCCACCCCATTGAAGGGGCGGAAGATAATCCACAAAGTGCGGTGGAAAATTTGCAAGAAATTGATTTTAATGAGAAAGATATTTTGGTCGGCATTGCTGCCAGCGGCCGCACGCCTTATGTGCTAGGCGGCTTGGATTATGCGAAATCCTTAGGTGCGACCACGGTGGCCATTGCTAGCAACGCCAATTCACCGATGGCACAGGTGGCGGAAATTGCCATTATCACTGCGGTAGGCGCGGAGGTGCTAACTGGCTCAAGCCGCTTAAAATCTGGCACGGCGCAAAAACTGGTGCTGAATATGCTCACCACTGCCAGTATGGTGCTAATGGGGAAATGCTACCAAAATTTAATGGTGGACGTGCAAGCCAGCAATCAAAAATTAGTGGCGCGTGCTGTGCGTATCGTAATGCAGGCGACAGATTGCACTGCTGAACAAGCAGAACAAACCCTTAGCGCCGCGCATAACAATGCAAAAGTAGCCATCTTAATGTTACTGGCGGACTTGGATTATCCAAGTGCGGTGCAATTATTGCGTGAAAATCAAGGGCGCTTGCAAGGGGCGTTAAAATCAAATTAAAGCAAAGGGCGTAAGCGCTGCAATACGGCTTCGGCAGAAATCTGCGCCATTGTGGGCGCTTGTAGGTGATATTGATTTTTGCCGTAAGTGCCGATTAAATCTGGGTTGGTTGCGCCATAAAGGGTGATGTTCGGTTTATCCAAGGCGGCGGTGAGATGCGCCAACCCAGTATCTACGGAAACTACCGCTTGGGCATTGGCAATATGCTGGGCTAAGGCGGTGAGATCCATTTTCGGCAGAACAACGGCATTTTCAATGCCTTGCGCGATCCATTCTGCTGCCTGTTTTTCTTTCTCATTTCCCCAAGGCAAATGCACGGCAAGCCCAAGTGCGGTGATATTTTGCGCTAATTTTTTCCATTCTTGATTACACCAATGCTTATCCGCTCGCGTGGTGGCGTGAATCAACAACACATAAGGCGGCAGGCTTTGTTGCACGGGAAAATGCTGTGCAATGCCATAATCCCCTTGTTGGTTCGGAAGCGCATAGCCCAAGGCTTGCGCAAATAACTGGCGAATGCGTTCTACGGCGTGTTGCTGATAATCAATGGCATAGCGCTCATCATAAAATAAGGCTGCCAAAGACTCGCGTGCGGAATGTTTATCGTAACCGTGCTTTGCCCCTTGCGCTAGACGCACGGCGAACAATGCGCTTTTCACTAAGCCTTGTGCATCAATCACTGCATCATATTGATTTTGTTGCAATAATTGACGATAGGCTTGCCATTCTTGCCAAGTTTTGCGTTGTAAAAGCTGTTTGCGCCAACGGCGAATGGCAACGGGGATCACCTGTTTCACCGCCGAATGCCAAGTAGGAATTTCCGCGAAATTTTCTTCCACCACCCAATCCACTTGTAAATGAGGCAAAGCTTTTTGCGCATCGGTCAATGCAGGCAAGGTGTGGATCACATCGCCCATTGAAGAGGTTTTTACTAAGCAAATTCGCATCGTGCTGCCTTATTTATGCCAGATCAAAGTGCGGTAAAATTTCGCTTAATTTTTCCATTACCATCGCAGGGGTGATGTCGATTAGGCTTTGATGATAGCCCTCCGTACTGTCTTTGCCCTTGCGAATTTTTTCTAAACCGCCTTTTTGCAAGCGAATAATCACCGCTTGATGGGATAATGGTGGGGTGTATTGCGGGCTAGTTGGGCCATAAAGCGCTACAAGCGGACGCTGCACCGCCGCCGCAACGTGCATTAATCCGCTATCGTTGGTAACCACGCCTTGGCAATCTGCGATTAAATCTACCGCTTGATTAAGGCTGGTTTGTCCCGCTAAATTTAAGCAATAAGGCTGCAAATTTTCTGGCAGACTGGCACGAATTTCATCGCCCACTTGTTCATCTTTTGCTGAACCAAACAGACGAATGCTGTAACCTTTTTCAATCAGCATTTGAGCAAGCGCAGCATAATGATAATGCGGCCAGCGCTTGGCAGGGCCAAACTCCGCACCCGGACAAAAACCAATTGCGGGACGATTTTCTGCCTGTGCAAGTTGTGCGTGGAAATGGCTTTTGGTTTGCTCGATTTGTTGGCTACTCACCTGTAAATAAGGATAAGGAAAGGTCATTTGTGCTGCCGTTGGCACAGCGTTTTTTTCATAAGCCAATGCCACATAGCGCTGCACCATCATTGGGTAATCATTTTTATTGGCGCGTAAATCATTCAAAAAGAAATAACGGCTTTCCCCTTTCCAACCACGGCGGCAGGCAATTTTGGCAAACACAGAAATAAACGCAGATTTGAGCGAGTTTGGCAATACAATCGCCATATCATATTGATTTCTTAGGCTTTTTCCAATTTCATAGCGCTGTTTCAAGCCAAAGGTGCCGTGTCCAATGGGCATTGTGAGCGCGCGTCTGACTTCTGGCATTCTTTCCAACAAGGGTTTACACCAATTGGGCGCAAGCACATCAATTTGGCAATCAGGATATTGCTGTTTTAAGCATTGATATAAACTGTGCGACATCATCATATCGCCAACCCAAGATGGGCCAATTACTAAGATGTTCATTCTGCGGTTCTCATTAATGTGTGAATTATATCAATTGTCGGGGGAACGCTATGTTCGCTCACTCACTCAAAAATCGCCAATTTCTCACCACTTTTCTATTTGGTTAAAAATAAAAGTGCGGTGGGATTTTTGCTAATTTTTTACGATTAATCCTGTTTATTTTGGGCGAACACATAGGTTCGCCCCTACATCTGATTTAATTGCGTAGTTATGTTATTTATTCAACCACGCCATATATTCCGCCACGCCTTCGGCGACGTTTTTAAATGGCTTGTCATAGCCCGTGGCGCGCAGTTTGGTGAGATCCGCTTGGGTGTATTCTTGGTAACGGCTTTTTAAATGTTCTGGGAAGGGGATCGTTTCAATTTGCCCTTTGCCGTGGAATTTCAATACCGCTTGCGCTACCGCCTCAAAACTTTCCGCTTTGCCCGTTCCGCAATTGTAAATGCCCGAAATGCCCTGTTGCCAGCACCAAATATTTACCGCTGCCACATCACCAACATAAACGAAATCACGCAAGAAATGCTCGCTACCTGCGAATAATTTTGGATTTTCCCCTTTCAAAATTTGATTGTTGAGGTGGAATGCTACGCTTGCCATACTGCCTTTGTGCTGCTCTCTTGGCCCGTACACATTGAAATATTTGAAACCACAGACGGGCGATTGTGCCTCAGGTAAAATCTTACGCACATATTCATCGAACAAGAATTTTGAGTAGCCATACACATTCAACGGTTTTTCAAATTCTCGGGCTTCCACAAAGGTGTCGCTGTCGCCGTAGGTGGCGGCACTGGAGGCATAATAGAAAGGAATTTGGCGATCTAAACAATAATGTAATAGCTCTTTGGAATATTCATAATTGTTTTCCATCACGAATTTGCCGTCCCATTCCGTGGTGGCAGAACACGCCCCCTCGTGGAAGATCACATCAATATCGCCTAAATCATCGCCTGCCATAATGGACGCAATAAAGTCGTCTTTATCGCAATAATCCGCAATATCCAAATCCACTAAATTGACGAATTTTGTGCCGTCTTTTAAATCGTCCACCACTAAAATATCTGTGCGTCCAATCTCGTTTAACGCTTTAACGATGTTACTGCCAATAAAGCCTGCGCCGCCAGTTACAATAATCATTTTTCAATCCTCATTTGATTTCAATATTGCCGTTTATTCTAAAGGATTTTGCGCATAAGGGCTAAAGAAATTTCGCGCTCACCACCTCTTTTAGGTTATGATATAGCACAAATCCAGACAAGATTAAGGACACACAATGCAACCACAAGATATTGCCAAATACATTGACCACACCGCCCTTGGCGCAGATAAAACCCCACAAGATATTCTTAACTTATGTCAAGAAGCGATTGAACACCAATTTTGTTCCGTGTGCATAAACTCCGCCTATATTCCACTGGCTAAGCAGGCACTCACACAAAATGGCAAAGAGAAAAGTGCGGTGAAAATTTGCACCGTTGTTGGCTTTCCCTTAGGGGCAAATTTAAGCCAAGTGAAAGCCTTTGAAGCGGCACAAGCCATTAATGCGGGAGCAGATGAAATTGATATGGTGATCAACATTGGCCTTGCCAAAGCCCATCAATGGCAAGCGGTGGAACAAGATATTGCCACCGTGCTTGCAGCTTGCCAAGGCAAAACCCTAAAAGTGATTTTAGAAACCTGCCTACTAACCAAAGAAGAAATCATCAAGGCTTGCGAAATCTGCAAAGCGCTCAAGGTGGCATTTGTCAAAACTTCCACAGGTTTTAGCACCGGCGGCGCAACAGTTGAAGATGTTGCACTGATGAAGCAAACCGTAGGCGACAAGGTGGAAGTAAAAGCCTCAGGCGGCATCCGCGACACCGCCACCGCACTAGCAATGCTCAACGCTGGCGCAACCCGTCTAGGCGTAAGCGCTGGCGTTGCCATTGTAAAAGGAACGAATGCGCAGGGGAATGGGTATTAATTTATAATGCCCGAATGACTGTTTTGACCGTTTGGAGGAATAATGCCAACAAGAACGTCGCAAATTTTACAGCTTGTCAATTCAGTAGGGAAAGTGAATGTTAATGAGCTTGCTCAGCAGTTTGGTGTGTCGGTGGAAACCATTCGCCGAGATTTGCGAGCATTAAATCAAAAAGGCTTGTTACATCGTGTACACGGAGGTGCAATGAGCAGCCAATCAAAGGATATTGGTCGCTCATTTCAAGCAAGACAACGTTTAAATTCTGAAGCTAAAAAGTATATTGCACAGCAGGTGGTGGATTATGTGTTTGAGGGGGCGGTAATCGGCTTAGATGCGAGTTCCAGTAGCTGGCACTTTGCGCAGCTGATTCCTGATATTCCTTGCACTGTTGTTACCAATTCTATGCATAATATCAATGCCTTAGTTAATAAACCTAATGTTACAACCATTGCCACAGGCGGTGTTTATTCGGCAAAATATGCCGCTTTTTATGGCCCACTTTCGGAGCAGCTTTTGCTTCGTTTGCATATTGATTTATGTGTTTTTTCTTGTACTGGGGTGGACAGCAGTGGGGCAATTTGGGAATCTAATGAACTGAATGCGTCCATCAAACGCAAATTAATTGATGCCTCAGCGCAGAAATTCTTATTATTGGATAGCTCTAAATTTGAGCGTAAAAATCTTATAAAACTGGGAGAGCTTTCTCAGTTAGACATTTTATTCACCGATCAAGCGCCGAATGAAAGTTTACAAAATTATTGTAAAGAACAAGAAATTCATCTCGCTTTTTGACCGCTCTTTAAAGTAAAAAATGCCCGATTTAATAATTAAATGTTAAATCGGGCATTTTATTTTGCTATAAACGGTCATTTTTTGTGATCTATTCCGCAAAAATCACACAAACTTGCTAAAAAACTATTCTCTTTTTCTGATTTATTGAACAATAAAGTTGATGCAGCACATTGCATAACGATATTGCTCCACCGTTCCATTCTTGCCGTATGCGCGATGAAAGCAATTCATTTTACCCAAGTCGTACTTTTTCAATAAATCTTGCTGACTTTATTCAACACAATACCCATAGCGGAATAAAGCTCGGCTTAGTATAGAGGGAAAACACAATGACAGTATTAAAATCAGCCCCAATTAGAATTGGCATTCGCCCAACCATTGATGGCCGCCGTATGGGCGTGCGTGAATCGCTCGAAGATCAAACGATGAATATGGCTAAATCCGTTGCCAATTTATTAGAAAGCCATATTCGCCATACGGACGGTTCATTTGTGGAATGTGTTATCGCAGATACTTGTATTGGTGGCGTGGCCGAAGCCGCTGCTTGTGCAGAAAAATTTAAACTTGCCAATGTTGGCGCAGTGATTACCGTTACCCCTTGTTGGTGCTATGGTTCAGAAACCATTGATATGGATCCGCATATGCCAAAAGCTATTTGGGGATTCAATGGCACAGAACGCCCAGGTGCTGTTTATTTAGCTGCCGCATTAGCCGGCCATTCACAAATGGGCTTACCTGCCTTTTCTATTTATGGCACAGAAGTGCAAGAAGCCTCTGATACCAGTATTCCTGAAGATGTTAAAGAAAAACTCCTACGCTTTGCTCGCGCCGCACTGACTGTGGCGACCATTCGCGGCAAATCCTATCTTTCTATCGGTTCTGTTTCTATGGGAATTGCAGGATCTATCGTGGATCAAAAATTCTTCCAAGAATATTTAGGAATGCGCAATGAATATGTGGATATGAGCGAAATCAAACGCCGTCTTGACCGCAAAATTTATGATGAGGAAGAAGTGGAACTGGCACTGCAATGGGTGAAAGCCTATTGCAAAGAAGGCGTTGATGTCAATCACCCAGATCATCAAGATAGCCCAGAACAAAAAGCACAGCTTTGGGAAAATGTGGTGAAAATGGCAATCATCACGCGTGATCTGATGGCTGGCAATGAAAAATTAGCGCAGCTCAATTATGGTGAAGAAGCCCTTGGACATAACGCGATTGCGGCAGGTTTCCAAGGACAACGTCATTGGACAGACCATATGCCAAATGGTGATTTTATGGAAGCTATTCTTAACTCCACCTACGACTGGAACGGGGTTCGCCCACCTTACATTCTTGCTACGGAAAATGATTCTCTCAATGGCGTATGTATGCTGTTTGGTAATCAGCTTACTGGGCAAGCGCAAATCTTTGCCGATGTGCGTACCTATTGGAGCCCTGATGCTGTGGAACGAGCCACTGGCTTCCGCCCAGAAAGTGGCTTTATCCATTTGATTAACTCCGGTTCTGCTGCCTTAGACGGCACAGGTCAGCATACAGATGACAAAGGCAATCCTGTCATTAAACCAGCTTGGGAGGTAACAGAAGAAGACGGCAAACGCTGCGTGGAAAACACCCGTTGGTGTCCTGCGGTGTATGAATATTTCCGTGGCGGTGGTTACTCATCACAATATCTCACCAAAGGCGGAATGCCATTTACGATGCACCGTTTAAATATTATTCGCGGCATTGGCCCAGTGCTACAAATTGCAGAAGGTTGGTCGATAGATTTGCCAGCTGAGGTTCACGACACCCTAATGAAACGCACCAACGAAACTTGGCCTTGCACGTGGTTCGTACCGCGCTTAACAGGCACAGGTGCGGATCTCATCACCCTTGCATCAATGTTGCGTATTCCTGTGTGTATGCACAATGTGGCTGAACAAGATATTTTCCGCCCAAGTGCGTGGAATGGCTTTGGTCAAGACAAAGAAGGGCAAGATTACCGTGCTTGCGCAAACTTTGGGCCACTTTATAAATAATAGCTAAAGGAAAAGTGCGGTGTTTTTTGACCGCACTTTTGAAATAGAACTCTCGGAGGTTTTATGGCAATCGCACTGATTTTTGATTGTGGCGCAACCAATTTACGCACTATTGCTATTGATCAAAAGGGCAAGATTTTGGCCTCTCATCATCAGCCAAATCGCGCTCAACCTGATCCGCAGTATCCGCATTTTTATATTTGGGATATTGAAGAAATCTGGCAGAAGTTGTTAATTTGTGCCGAAAAAACCTTAACTCAGCTCAAACAATCTCATTCTTTGCAAGACATTGTGGGGATTGGTGTTACCACCTTTGGTGTAGATGGCGCACCTTTCGATGAGGCTGGAAATCAGCTTTACCCGATTATTTCTTGGCAATGTCCACGCACCATTTCCATTATGGAAAATCTTGCACAATACCTTGATGTGAACGCACTTTATCAACGGAACGGAATTGGGCAATACAGTTTTAACACCCTATTTAAACTGTTATGGCTAAAAGAAAATGAGCCTGAAATTTTGCAAAAAATGGATAAATTTGTGTTCATTTCATCAATGCTTAACCAACGTTTAACAGGCGTTTTTAGCACCGATCGCACAATGGCTGGCACCTCAATGATGACCGATTTGCAAAGACAAACTTGGGATACGGAAGTGCTAAATGTGTTAGGGCTACAAGAAACACATTTTCCACCAATGGTGAGTGCAGGTGAAAAAATTGGCGTGTTATCCACCGCACTTTGTCAGCAGCTAGGGTTAAATCCTATTCCGGTGATTTCTTGCGGACACGATACCCAGTTTGCGGTTTTTGGCTCAGGCGCAGGATTAAATCAACCGGTGCTAAGTTCAGGCACTTGGGAGATTTTAATGGCGCGCACCGAAAAAGCCGAACCACACATTGAATTTGTGCCACAAGGCTTAACCACGGAATTTGACGCACAATCTCATTGCTTTAATCCAGCAGTGCAATGGATTGGTTCTGGTGTGATGGAATGGGTAGGCAAAACTTTCTTTGCCGATGTAAAAGGCACGGAAGAATATTACCCAACAATGATCGCAGAGGGTGCAGCAGCACCGGTGGGATCACAAGGCATTCGCTTTAGTGGCAAGTTTAATCCTGCGGATAACGGACAAGGTTTCGGGCAAATTGTCGGACTTTCAATGCACAGCTCGCGTGGGCAAATTTATCGTGCGGCGTTGGAATATATGGCTTATCAACTTAAAGCAGGCTTAGATATTCTGCAACAAGTCAGCCATTTCAAAGCGGAGAGCTTAATTTGCGTGGGTGGCGGTTCTAAAAATCGTCTGTGGAATCAAATTCGTGCTGATGTGCTGAATTTACCTATTGATATTGTGGACGTGGCAGAAAGCACCGTGTTAGGTGCGGCAATGTTTACCCTGGCGGGCGTTGGTGTGTATGACAATGTACAACAAGCGCAAGGTGAAATGCAGCCAAACAAACAACGCATTTTCCCTTCAAATCACACCGCACTTTATCAACAACTGATGGAGAACAAATAATGTTAAAAGGTATTCACCCAGCCCTTTCCCCTGAATTATTGAAGGTGCTTGCTGAAATGGGACACGGCGAAGAAATTGTGCTTGCTGATGCGCATTTCCCCGCACACCAAGTCCACCATCGTATTTTGCGTGCTGATGGCCTTGGCATTGATACGTTATTAACGGGGATCACGCCGTTATTTGAATTTGACAGCTATGTAGATGCGCCACTGATTATGATGCAAGCCGTGCAAGGGGATAGCCTTGATCCTAGCGTGGAAGCCCGTTATCTCAACGCGATTGAAACGGCATTACAGAAATCTGCACAAACTCAAAGTGCGGTGCAAAATTTACCGAAATTAGCCCGTATTGACCGTTTTGATTTTTACGATCGAGCCAAACAAGCCTATGCCGTGGTGGTTACAGGCGAATGTGCAAAATACGGCAATATTATTTTGAAAAAAGGGGTAACCCCAGTATTTCCCTAAAAAATTGTAGTAAGGAGAAGAATAAAATGAACAGACAACAACTTTCCCGCAAGATTATTGATACTTGCCTTGAAATGACAAGATTAGGTTTAAATCAAGGCACTGCGGGCAATATCAGTGTGCGTTACCAAGATGGAATGTTGATCACCCCAACAGGAACGCCTTATGAACAAATGACAGAACAAGATATTGTGTTTGTTAGCAATCAAGGGCAACACGAAGAAGGTAAATTGCCTTCGAGCGAGTGGCATTTCCATTTGGCCGTTTATCAAGCACGTCCTGATGTGAATGCAGTGGTGCATAACCACGCGACTTATTGCGCAGCAGTGTCAATCTTGGAAAAACCCATTCCACCCATTCACTATATGATTGCGGTAGGTGGCACGGATCATATTCCTTGCGTCCCTTATGCCACTTTCGGCACGGCAAAATTAGCCCAATATGTGGGGGAAGGCATTAAGCAAAGCAAGGCGATTTTACTTGCTCACCACGGTTTAATCGCGGCTGAAGAAAATTTAGATAAAGCCTTATGGTTAGCACAGGAAGTGGAAGTGTTAGCGAAATGGTATATCCAATTACTCTCAACCCAACAACCTATCCCATTGTTATCAGAACAAGATATGGCTGTGGTGTTAGAAAAATTCAAATCCTATGGATTACGCATTGAGGAGTAGCGAGTTTATCGCGCAGTTGCTTCACATAAAGTTGATGATTAAGCAAACTTATTTTCTTACCGCAAAAAGAAACTCACGGTGAGTTTGCACCTCAAACAAGGAGAACATTATGAGTGCAAAAATTCTTGAAAAGCAATTTGTTGTTCCATTTATCCTCATTACCACGCTATTTGCCCTATGGGGATTTGCCAATGATATTACCAATCCAATGGTTGCGGTATTCCAAACTGTAATGGAAATTCCCGCCTCAGAAGCTGCATTAGTGCAATTTGCTTTCTATGGTGGTTACGGCACAATGGCCATTCCTGCCGCATTATTTGTTAGCCGTTATAACTATAAATCGGGGGTTTTACTGGGTTTAGCCCTTTATGCTGTGGGTGCATTTTTGTTCTATCCTGCGGCACGCTATGAACAATTTACCTTCTTTTTATTCTCGCTTTACATTTTAACCTTTGGCTTAGCATTTTTGGAAACCACAGCGAATCCTTATATCCTTTCAATGGGTGATCCACAAACTGCTACTCGCCGTTTGAATTTAGCGCAATCTTTTAATCCGCTCGGTTCAATTACAGGAATGTTTGTTGCCTCACAAATCGTGTTAGTGAATTTGGAATCTGACAAACGTGATGCAGCAGGTAATCTGATTTTCAACACCTTATCCGCAGCAGAAAAAGCCGCCGTGCGTACCCACGATTTAGAAATTATCCGCAATCCTTATTTAGTAGTGGGACTTGTGGTAGTCGTGATTATGTTAGTGATTGGTTTATACAAAATGCCTGCAACCAAAATTGAACAAGGCACAAAACTTTCTTTCCGTGAAGCCTTTAACCGCTTAATTGCAAAAGCAAAATATCGCGAAGGGGTGATTGCACAAGTGTTCTATGTTGGTGTGCAAATTATGTGTTGGACTTTCATTATTCAATATGCAGAACGTTTGGGCTTCACCAAAGCAGAAGCACAAAACTACAACATTATCGCAATGGGTATTTTTATCGTAAGCCGCTTTATTAGCACCAGTATTATGAAATATCTCAAAGCGGAATTAATGTTATACCTTTTCGCATTAGGCGGCTTCTTCAGTATCCTTGGCGTTATCTTTATTGACGGTGTGGGCGGTTTATATTGCTTAATTCTCACTTCAGCCTTTATGTCCCTAATGTTCCCAACCATTTACGGCATTGCACTTTATGGCTTAAAAGAAGAAGCCACCTTAGGCGCAGCTGGTTTAGTAATGGCAATTGTCGGTGGTGCGTTAATGCCACCATTGCAAGGCATTCTTATTGACCAAGGCGAAATTTTTGGAATGCCAGCAGTCAATGTTTCTTTCGTACTACCACTTATCTGCTTTGTTGCTATTGCAATTTACGGCTATCGTGCTTGGAAAGTTTTAGAATCATAAAACTGCGGTCTAAAATTAACGAAAATTTGATGTAAGAAAAAAGCTATCCACTTTGGGATAGCTTTTGTTTGTTTAGAAAACGAATCGATTAGTAAACGCCTTGCGCTAACATTGCATCTGCAACTTTTACGAAACCTGCGATGTTTGCACCAGTTACATAATTGATGTTCGCTTGGCCTTCCACCGTACCGTATTTTTTACAGTTTGCGTGAATGTCGAGCATAATTTGTTTTAATTTTGCGTCCACTTCTTCCGCTGTCCAGTATAGACGTTGTGAGCTTTGCGCCATTTCTAAACCAGATGTTGCCACGCCACCTGCGTTTGCAGCTTTACCTGGGCCGAATAATACGCCAGCTTCAAGCAATGCGTCTGTTGCTTCGATAGTGGTTGGCATATTTGCACCTTCTGCCACAAGTTGTACGCCATTGGCGATTAATTTTTGTGCGTCAGCAAGGTCTAACTCGTTTTGTGTTGCACAAGGTAAAGCGATGTCTGCTTTCACGCCCCAAGGACGCTCGCCTTCAACATATTGTAAGCCGAATTTTTCTGCGTAATCTTTCACACGTCCACGTTGTACGTTTTTGATTTCCATTAACGCAGCTAATTTTTCTGGTGTGAAGCCCGCTTCATCATAAACATAACCAGAGCTGTCAGAACAAGTAACCACTTTCGCACCAAGTTGTAAGGCTTTTTCAATGGCATATTGTGCTACGTTACCTGAACCTGAAACCACAACGGTTTTGCCTTGGAAAGATTGATTTTTTTCTTCAAGCATTGCTTGTGCGAAATAAACTAAGCCGTAACCTGTTGCTTCTGGGCGAATTAAGCTACCACCGAATGACAATCCACGACCTGTGAATACACAACCTGCTTGGTTTGATAATTTTTTCATCATACCAGCAAGGTAGCCCACTTCACGCCCGCCAACGCCGATGTCCCCTGCTGGCACGTCTGTGTCTGGGCCAATGTGGCGATAAAGCTCAGCAATTAATGCTTGGCAGAAACGCATTACTTCGCCATCAGATTTGCCTTTAGGATCAAAGTCTGACCCCCCTTTACCACCGCCCATTGGCAATGTAGTTAATGCGTTTTTGAAGATTTGTTCAAACCCTAAGAATTTTAAGATTGATTGGTTTACCGATGGGTGGAAACGCATTCCGCCTTTAAATGGCCCGATTGCGCTGTTGAATTGTACGCGGAAAGCACGGTTTACTTGCACTTGTCCTTTGTCATCTGTCCACGCCACACGGAATTGGATTAAACGCTCTGGCTCAACAAGACGCTCCAAAAGCGCTTGCGAACGATATTGTGGATTTTTCTCTAAGAATGGCCAAATTGAAGTGAATACTTCACGCACCGCTTGTAAAAACTCTGGCTGGTGTCCATCACGTTGTTCAACTTTAGCTAAGAATTCTTCTAATGAAGTGAATGTTTGCATACTGTGTTTCCTTTTTTAAATAAATATAATTGTTATAGGGGTTACTAAATTTGTGTGATTTTTACACCGCACTTTTAGTAAGCGAACCGATTAAGCGGTCAGACATTAATATGCAACAAAAAAAGATAGAATTGCAAACATTTTTATCCAAGAAACACCATTTTTTACAAAGTTTTTTGTTTTAAATTAAATTTTTTATAAAAATATGATGTTATTTATGAATTTATTTTAAACTATATAGCTTAACTTTGACGAAATAATCCTAATATTAATTTCTTAATCTGTGATCTTGCTCACGCGGGGTTTATGATGATCGTTAGAAGAGCTTGATGTAAAGACGAAATAAAAAACGGTGCGTCCAATTACGCACCGTTTCTGTTATATATGGGTTTAGTAAAATTTAAAACCCAGCTTGTTTTTCTAGTTGTTCAACGAGCGCGTCATCAAGGTGAAGTGCGTTAGCAAGATTGCCAAGGAAAACAATTTCTTTGCGATCTAATTCTCCGCACACAACACGGGCCGCAAGGTAAACTTGGGAAGCCAATGCCGTGTCGTTGCCTACTTGTTGGGCGATTTCAGCGATGGAAATGGGTTGTTCAATTTGTTGCTGTAACCAATGATACACTTCAGGATCGTTACCTGCTTCGGTGATGATGAGTTGTTTTTCTTCATCACTGATTGCTCCATCAGCGGCGGCCGCTGCGATCATTGTTTGCAAAATTAATTGCCCAGAAGTCGCTTTTTCCGCAGTGTCGACAAAAGCTTCTTCACTAAGTGTGGCATCAAGTGCGGTTGAATTTTGTGCATTTTTTTGCTGATATTGTTGGTAAGCTTGGTAGGCTAAACTTCCCAATGCCGCGAGTGAGCCTAATTTGGTAAGGCTTGCGCCGCCATTACGTCCTAATAACATAGAAAGTAAACCAATGGCTGCTGCGCCACCGCCTGCTTTGGTAATTTTATCTGCGGTAGAGTTTCCGCTCATTGTTTTACCAAGCTGATCTTTAGCAACAGTAAAAACTTGATTTAAAATTTGATTAAAATCCATAGAATGTCCTCCGTTGTGGCAAGTATGGCGAATTATGATTTTTTACCTTTAAATAAGATACTTAAAATCATTGTTAACAAAGTTGGCAACAACCAAGTTAAACCTTCTTGGTGTAATGGAATTTTATCTAACATCGTTTGGATAAAGTGCGGTAATAATTCCATATTTTTTAAGCTGTCCAAAATACTAAATAAGGCCGTTACCGCAATAATCAAGCCAAATCCATTACGACTGATACCCAGTTTTTCACGTAACAATTGCATTGCAACAAGCATAATAGCTATCGGATAAATCAATAATAAGGCTGGAATAGTTACACGTAATAAGGTGTTTAAACCAGTTTCAGAAATAATAATCGTACTGATGGTAAATAAAATAATAAAAAAAGTATAATTTAAACGTGGATGAAATTTAGAGAAATAATCAGCACAGGCACTGGTTACCCCAACAAGGGTAGTAAGACTAGCGAGCAACACAATACCGCTCATAATCCACGATCCCCCTACACCAAATAACGCATTAACATATTGTGCGAAAAGTTGCCCGCCATTGCTTGAGGTTTTCGCAACTTGCTCACCAGTCGCCCCCAAATAGAATAAACAGAAATACAATAAGCTTAATAGCACCACAGAAACCGTCCCTGCAATAAGGGTGTATCGCACGATTGCGCGGTTGTCAGATACGCCTTTTACTGCTAAAGCACGAGCCACAATGCCCCCAAAGGCCATTGCAGAAAGTACGTCCATTGTTTGATAGCCGCTAATTAATCCCGTTGCTACGGCAGAATGATCTTGATATGCGCCACTCTGTTCAACGACAGGGGAAAGTGGCGTATGAATCACCTGAAAGGCAACAATCACTAATAATACTAGCAGCGTTGGTGCCATAAATTTTCCAATACTGGAAATCATTGTGCTACGACCAAGCATAAAGCTCATTCCAATCAGGTTAAATACCGTAGCAAAGATAATGTGAGAATATTCGCCAGAAATTAAATTTAGTGGTTGCCAGGCCATTTCGTAAGCCACGTTGGTCACCCTTGGCATTGCAAAGGTTGAACCGATCACCAAATATAAGATAGTCCAAAAGGTAACGTGCGCCCATTTAGGTAAATCTACAGATAATGCTTCACCACGTCCTTTTAGCGTTACCACAATCAGGGTGATAAAAGGCATAAAAACGCCAGTTACTAAAAAGCCTAATGCGCCCCAAAACCATAAATTCCCTGCTTGATACCCTTCCATTGGTGGGAAAATAATATTCCCTGCGCCTAAAAATAGGGAAAAAATCATCATTCCCAATATTGCCACATCTTTTCCAGATAACATTTTATTGATCCTTAAAAATTGCGAGTTAATGATTATATTAACGTAAATTTGTGAAACTTTTGTCTAAACAAGGGCGTTTTATAGAGATTTATTAGAAGATTGTCAAGAAAGGATTGCTTTTGCCAAAAAATTAAGAAAATAACTAAAAAAATTGCACCGTAAATTTGGTTTTGCGGTGCAATTTTTAAATATTATCAAAAATTAGTTTTTCGCTGCTGCGGCCGCTTTAACGATCACGGCAAAAGCTGGTGCTTTTAATGATGCACCGCCCACTAATGCGCCGTCAATGTCTGGCTGGGTGAATAATTCTGCAGCGTTGGCATCATTTACTGAACCGCCGTATTGAATGATCACTTGATCTGCCACCGCTTGAGATTTTGCTGCGATATGGCCGCGAATAAAGGCGTGAACCGCTTGCGCTTGCGCTGGAGTTGCTGATTTGCCTGTGCCGATCGCCCAGATTGGCTCATAAGCAATGACTGCGCCATTGAATGCTTCTACGCCTAATGCGTTGATCACGGCATCAATTTGGCGTGCGCACACTTCTTCCGTTTTGCCTGCTTCGTTTTCCGCTTCAGATTCACCAATACATAACACTGGCACTAAACCAGCTTCTTTCAGTGCGGCAAATTTTTTCGCAATAAATTCATCGCTTTCTTTATGATAAGTGCGACGTTCAGAATGGCCGATGATGATGTATTTCGCACCAAAATCTTTTAACATTGCCGTTGAAATATCACCAGTAAACGCACCTTGCACATTTACATCAACATTTTGTGCACCTAAGGCAATTTGGCTGCCCGCAAGTGCTGCTTCAGCTTCTGCTAAATACATTACTGGCGGTGCGATTGCCACATCACAACCGTTTACGCCGGCTAATTCTGCTTTTAAGCCTTCGATTAGCTCTTTGGTAAACGCTTTGCTACCGTTTAACTTCCAGTTACCCATAACTAAAGGACGACGTGCCATAATTTTTCTCCATAGTAATTAACAAAAAATAACCGCATTACTATATCAAATTTTTTCTACGCTTCCGTTGATTTTAGGCAAAATTGAAAAAATTTTTTGTGAAAAGATGATTATTGTGCATTAAAAAGCTACAATCTACTGTATGGATTTCACAAAAAATCATCAATATGAAAATTTTTAAAGCTGAACAATGGAATTTAGAGCTATTGCTGCCCCTTTTTGAGCAATATCGACTTTCACAGGGAATGGCGGAAAATCCTGACCGTACCTTAACATTTCTCACCAACCGTATTCGCTTTAGTGAAAGCATTTTCTTCCTTGCGGTGGACGCTCAAAACCAAGCGCTTGGTTTTATTCAGCTTTATCCTCGCCTTTCTTCCTTACAACTGCAACGCTATTGGCAACTGACGGATATTTTTGTGCTACCACAACAAAATTCTACCGAAATTTACACCGCACTTATCGCCAAAGCCAAAGAGTTTGTGCGTTATACACAATCCACACGTTTGGTGGTGGAGCAAGATCCACAACAGCAATCCTTGCTAGAAATGGCGGGCTTTCGTGCTAATCCCGAAAAGCAGATTTTTGAACTTCGGTTGTAATCAAAGGTCTAATTTTCACCTTAATCACAATCCAATTTGGAGAACTATAATGAAATCAGTAAAACACATTCTTTCTGCCTTAATGATTGGCTCTGCGCTACTAGCTAGCGTACCAAGCTATGCTGCAAACTGCGCAGTCACTAACGTAAAATTTAAAAAAGGTGCATCATCAGCCAATTACACAGGAAAAATCAAAGGCTGGCAGTGCCGTAGCTATGCGTTTTATGCCAAAGAAGGACAAACCTTAACCGTAAACTTAAGGGCCAAAGGCGCAGCGGAAGCCATTATCTACGGCGAAGATGATTTCGCACCAAACACGCCATATATTTTACCAAGAACAGGGCGCTATGAAGTGCGCGTGCTACAACCGAAAGCACAGTCCATCAAAAAACTTACATCAAGCTATAAGATGAATATTAAAATTCAATAAGCTAATGCTCTAAAAAGAAAAAGTGCGGTGGAAATTTGTTAAATTTTTCACCGCACTTTTTTATTTCTTCAATTTAAACTTAATAAGCCACTAACACTTCTTTTTCGCTGATAGTGTCGCCGTAAACAGGCAATAAGGTTTTGTCGTAAGCTTGTTTTAACACACCTTCTTTACCTAATTTTTCAATTTCTTGATCTAACCACGCGAGCAATCCAGTATCACCTTTTTTCACTGCTGGCGCGATAAAATCTTGATCACCAAGGGTTTTAATACCAACGGTAAAACCTGGGTTTTCTTTTGCCCAAGCAAACAGCAAGGTGTTGTCGTGGGCGAGTGCATCACCGCGTCCATCTCTTAAGGCTTCAAAGGTTTCCGTGTTCTGTTCAAATTTTAATAATTTGATGTTCGGATAATGTTTGCTGAAATAAGCATCTGCCGTGGTACCTTTGTTCACCAATAAAGTTTTGCCTGCTAGTTGATTGATGTCGGTGATAACCGCGCCGTCTTTTGACACCACACCCAACGCCACTTGCATATAAGGTTTGGCGAAATCCACCACTTCTTTGCGCGCTGGGGTAACGGTGAAATTGGCGAGAATAATATCCACTTTGTTCGATTGCAAATATTCCACGCGGTTTGCGGCTTCCACCAAAACATATTGCACTTTGTTTTCATCACCTAGCAAATCTTTACCAATGGCTTTTGCAATTTCTACGTCAAAACCTTGGCTTTTGCCCTGGTTATCCACATAGCCAAAAGGCGGTTTATCGCTAAAAACGCCAATGCGCACGCTATCGGCCTTTTGTAGCTCGTGCAGACGATTTTGCACGCTATTGCTTTCGTTGTCATTGCACGCCGTTAGGCTCACAGCAAGCAGGGTAGTCGCAAAAAGTGCGGTGATTTTTTTAAATGTTTTCTTCATAGTCTATTCCTCTTGGTTCATAGTTTAAGATGTTTAAGAATGTTTTTGCCCGATCAGAATTCGGGTTGGTAAAAAAGCGATCTGGCGTGTTTTCCTCCACGATTTTTCCTGCGTCCATAAAAATAATGCGATCTGCCACTTGGCGCGCAAAGGCCATTTCGTGGGTTACAATCAGCATTGTCATTCCCTCTTTGGCAAGCTCTAAAATCACATCTAGTACTTCACGCACCATTTCGGGATCAAGGGCTGCGGTAACTTCATCAAACAACATAATTTCTGGGTTCATACACAAAGAGCGAACAATGGCGATACGCTGTTTTTGGCCGCCTGAAAGCTCACGCGGATAGGCATTTTTGCGATCCAGCAAGCCCACACGTTTAAGTAGTTCATCGGCTTGCTTTTCCACTTCCGCACGGGAACGCTTTTGCACTTTCATTGGGCCGAGCAAAATATTGTCGATCACCGAAAGATGCGAAAATAATTCATAGCTTTGAAAAACCATTCCAATATGTTGGCGTGCTTGCACCCAAGGCACTTGCTTGCCTAATACGCCTTGATCTTGCAAGATGATTTCACCTCCTTGAATGGATTCCAGCCCATTAATGCAACGCAACAAGGTGCTTTTTCCGCAGCCTGAAGGCCCAAGCAACACCACCACTTCGCCCTTTTTTATGGCTAAATCAATACCTTGAAGTGCGGTGTTTTTTTCGTATTTTTTTACCAGTTGATTAATTTCTAATAATGCCATTTTGATTTCCTTTTATTGCTCCCAACGATTTTCCACATAGCGAGAAAAAATGGACAAGGGATAACAAATTGCGAAATATAAAAGAAAAATAAGTCCATAAATCCAAAATGCCGCAGAAGGATCGGTAAATAACGATGTTTCAATAATTTGTTGCCCCACTTTCACCACTTCTAGCACGCCAATTAACATTGCCAATGAACTGGTTTTAATCATTCGGGTAAATAAATTAATCGCACTTGGCGTAACGCGCTTTAAACTTTGTGGTAACAGCACATATAAAAAGGTTTGTGTGCTATTTAATCCCAAGGCATAAGCAGATTCCCGTTGATGTTTTTCAATGGAATTTAATGCGCTGCGCATTAAATCGCCCATTTCAGCCGTCCCCCAAAAAATAAAGACGAAAATACATACGGCAATGCCGTTTAAATGAATGTTAAACCACTTGGCCAAGCCAAAATAGGCAATAAATAACCACACTAGTAAAGGAATAATTCGCACCATTTCTAAATATAAACGACAAATCCCTTGGATTATTTTATTTCGGCTAGTCATAACAATGCCAAGCAATATCCCTAACAGACAAGAGAATAATACGGAAATAAATGCAATTTCAGCCGTAACCGCTAAGCCATTTAATAATCGTTGTAAATTATTTCCTTCTAATAAAATAGTTAATCCCATTATTAAACGCTCCCATATTTCGCATAACGGCTACGTTTCTCTAAATAATGAATAAGAAACGAAACTGGCAATAAAATAATGAGATAAAATACCACCAATAAAAATAATGCCTCGTTAGTTTTATAATCTAGGCCAATTAATTCTTTCGCCATAAACATTAATTCCGCAATAGCAATCGCGCTGGCGATAGAGGTTTCTTTCATTAAAAACAGACAGTTTGCACCAATGGCTGGCAGAGAAAGGCTTAAAGCTTGTGGCGCAATCACATAAATAAAAGCTTGTGTGGGCGTTAATCCTAAGCTCAGGGCTGATTCCACTTGCCCTTTTGACACACTTTCAATCCCAGCTCGAATCGCCTCAGCCATATAACTTCCCCCAAGAAAACTTAAGCCAATAATGGCGCAAGTAAATCCATCTAACTTAATCCCCAATTTAGACAAACCAAAATAGAGAAAGAAAAGTTGGATCAACAAAGGCGTATTGCGAGAAAGTTCAATATAGGCTTTGGCGAGCGAATTAAAAAAACGAATGTTGTAGCTGATAGCCACCGCACACAAAAGCCCAATAATGAGAGAAAACACAATACTCCAAAACGAGAGCTGCAAAGTGATAATGCTGGCATCAATAAATTTCGGAATATTGTCAAAGACATACTGCCAATTCATTTTCCTTCCCTGTTGAAGTCATAAACTGGTAATCATTCTAAACAACGGAAGAGTGAATTTAAAAAGAATAAAAAATTATTGGTTAGATGATTTGGTTATATAAAACTCATATAAAGAAACTTCCGACATTTCTGTACTTGAAGTAATAACTCATTCTACAGAAGCATTAATGGGATAGATAAGAAATATTTTCCATTATTTTTGAAAGAATGTGAATTTCGGTTTAACTTTGGATTACCAAAAGAACCGTCAAAAAACTACTATTATGGTCTGGAATTTGGGGCTTATCTAATACAACCTCAATATTTATTGAATAAAGCCTATCTGGCGCATTTTCTCTAATACGTCTGCCACAGAAATTTGTGCCATTAAATCTTTGCCTTTCAATTTGGTTGCCCAAGGTAATTGACTAGAAGGCTTGCCAAATTCTTGCAGGGCATTTTGTTCATACACGGAAACCACTTCGGGCAAATTGTTATAAGGGCCTGTTCGTAGCGGGTTATGGTAGGCATACAAACCGATCACAGGTGTACCTTGAGCAGTGGCAATATGTGCTGGGCCGCTGTCGGGAGCGAGCAGTAAATCCGCCATTCCGATTAAGGCACTTAATTCCAATAATGAGGTTTTGCCGCTCGCATTCACAGGCTGAAAATCACACAATGCGATGATTTTTTCAATCATTGCTTGCTCTCTTGGCGCAGGCGAGCCACACAAAATCACATTAATATTTTGACGATGCGCGATATTGGCAATTTCTGCATAGCATTCAGCCAGCCAATCTTTTTCTGATTTGCTTGAACAAGGGGAAATGAGCAGATTTTTTCTTGTCGAATCAATAAATTGCTGAATGGCGGAAATTTCTTTTTCGCCAATGGCTAAATCCCATTTGGGTGCTTCCACAGGCAAGCCTAAATATTCCACAAAAGCCCAAAATCCCGCCAAAACGTGCGGATTAGTTGGCTCATTAATTTTACGATTGGTAAATAACCATTGCCCTTCTCGCGCACGATTTTTGCTAAAACCCACTTTATAAGTGGCTTTGATGCCTAAGGAAATCATTGAAGCACGCAAGGCCGTTTGCATATTTAATAGCACGTCAAAATGCTCGCCACGCAAGGTTTTCCACAAAGCTAAAATGCCTTTCCAGCCAGTTTTTTTGTCATAAGGAATAAAGCGAATTCCTTTCACATTTTGCAATAACTGCATTTCGGTTTTGCCCACAATCCAAGTGATTTGGGTATCTTTCCAATAACGCTGAATTTGTTGTACCGCTGACAGCGCATTACACACATCACCAATGGCGGAAAGACGTAAAATACAAATGGATTTAGGGGGCGTGGAAAAAAGTGCCATAGATTTACCTTACTTTTTCTGCTTAATGTAGCATTCTTTTTTATTTTCAGTAGAATATTTTCATTGATCTATTCTATAAGAAATCCGCCGAATATGCTTGAACTACAACAGCAAAACCAATATTTTATTTTTAATCTGGAAACACAACCTGTTGATCCCAGCGCTTATTTTGATCCGCAATTTTGGCAGCAACAGCAGCGTATTCTTGGTTCAGCCAAAGGGCGGGGGACAACTTGGTTTGTGCAAAGTGCGGACCTTTTTGGCGTAAATTGTGCCTTGCGCCATTATTATCGCGGTGGTTTATTTGGTAAGTTAAATAAAGATCGTTATTGGTTCTGCAATCTTCTGCACACGCGCAGCTTCGCCGAATTTCATTTGTTAAATAAATTACATCAAGACGGACTCCCCGTGCCAAAACCCATTGGCGCAAGAGTGATTAAAGGTAAAGCGGGCATTTGCTATCAAGCGGATTTACTGAGTGAAAAAATCGAAAATGCGCAAGATCTCACCGCACTTTTGCAACATCATTCTTTATCTGCTGAAAATTGGCAGCAAATCGGCCGCTTAATCAGCCAATTACACGACCGACAAATCTACCACACCGACCTTAACGCCCATAATATTTTAGTCCAACATTTCGCCACACCAGAACAAAAATACTGGCTGATTGATTTTGACAAATGCGCCGAAAAATCAGGCAATAACTGGAAAGCCAAAAATCTCGCCAGATTACACCGCTCTTTTATCAAAGAAAAAGGAAAATTAGGCATTCAATTTAGTGAGAATGATTGGGGAAATGTTGTTTTGGGGTATGAAAGATAGGGTTTTATAACGTATAAGTTATGTCTATATTTACAAAAAAGTGCGGTAGTTTTGATCTGCCCCCAAAAAGTTAGACTATATTCTAATTTAATTCAAGGACTGAGTTCTGTATTCCACAGGGCTTAGTCCTTTGAGCTTCACTTGAATACGCTCATTATTGTAGTAATGAATGTACTCGTGAATCACTTTTTCAAGCTGTTCAAAGGTTTCAAACCGCTTGCCAAAGTAACATTCCGTCTTCAATCGCCCGAAAAAGCTTTCCATCGCACCATTATCAAGGCAATTGCCTTTTCTCGACATACTTTGCGTAATACCGTGTTTTTTCAATATCTCCCGATAACCCATCATTTGATACTGCCACCCTTGGTCGGAATGCAGTATCGGTTTTTCCCCCGCTAATCGGTTCACCGCCTGGGTCAACATTCTGGTTATCTGCTCAAAACTCGGACTTCTCGCCACATCATAAGCAATAATTTCGTTATTAAACAAGTCTTTAATCGGCGATAAATACACTTTGCCTTCCGCACATTTGAACTCGGTGATATCCGTTACCCACTTCTCATTCGGCATCGTTGCCGTAAAATCCCGTTGCAACAGATTATCGGCAATGTGTCCCACTTTGCCTTGGTAAGAACGATATTTTTTCTGCTTACTTTTTCCTTTTAACCCCAAACGTTGCATTATCGCTAGCACCCTTTTGTGGTTGATAATCAAGTATTTCCTTAATTCCAAGGTAATTCGACGATAACCATAATTTTCGTCATTTTTGCGATAAATTTCCTCTATTTTCTGTGAAATCGCTACATTTTTATCCGACTTTGGCTTGAGATGATAAAAGAACGAACTGCGTGCCAATCCGATTAGCCTGAGTAACAATTCCAACGGGAAACGCGAGCGTAAGGCATTTACGATGACGGCTTTTTCTGCATTTTTTGTTGGTTGAGTTCCTGCAACTTTTTTAGCATTGCATTCTCCGCTTCTAATTCCAAAATTCGGTAACGCAAGCGTTCTTCTTCTGTTTTGGGCGTTGGTGGCATTTTAGGCGAGTTGAGTTTCATACTTGGACGACCTTTAGGTTTGAGTAATAACCCATCTATACCTTGTTTTTCAAAGCGTTGCAACCATTGACTAATTATCCCTGAACTGGGGATATCAAAGCGAAAGCAGGCGGCCTCAGCGGAGCACTGGCCTTTTTTGATAGCTTGAATAACCTTTAATTTAAACTCAACAGAATAATATCGTTTTTTACCTAACACAGCTAATCCATTGATTCCATTATGATTAAATTTCGCAATCCAACGTGCTAACGTTCTTTGAGGAAGCTGAAAATACTGGCGAGTAAGCGAACGGTTTTTTCCATTTTGATGATAAAAGTCGAGCACTTGTTGTTTGAAATGTTGAGTATATTTAGTCATAAAAAATCTGCACCTTAATCAGTTGGTTGTTTAGTCCAACTTTTGGGGTGCAGATCATTTTTACCGCACTTTTTATTTAAAAGCTAAGCTACATCTTTTGATTTTCTAGCTTGATATACAACTAAAATTGAGAAAATAATTGCGGCAACAACGGAGAGTAAATCAGCACCTACCCAGAAATAAGCAAGGGAATCAAAATCATAAATTTTATTACCTGCCGAATCAATAACCGTTGTTTTATCAATCATAAAACCTGTTAAAAATTCACCCGCTGCTGCACCAGCGTAACCAAATACACCCATCATTCCCAAGGCAATTCCCGATGCTGATTTGTGGGAAATATCTGTTGCTAACAACCCACCTAAGAAGCAAAGTTGAATACCTAAAGTAATACCAAAGACAGAAAGTGCGCCAATAGCAAGCCAGGTGTTACCTGCAGGAGCAAATAAAAATGCTGCAAGAGAAAGAGCATTGAGTAAACTTACTATCACCGTCATAATATTTCGTTTACCTTGCAAGAAACGATCTGACAACCAGCCTGAAACAATTGTTCCTAAAATACCAACAATACTGTTTACGCTAATGATCGATGCTGCTTCTAATGTTGTATATCCTTTTCCATTTTCAAGGAAAAATACGCCCCAGCTATTTACACCATAACGACCAATATACATACAGCAAGAAGCCACTGCTAACACCCAAATGGCAGGATTTTTAATCACGTCCCATTGATGTTTCAATACTTCTTTATTATCTAACTCCTCTGTTTGTTTATCCATTGTAATAATCGGTTTAAAGCCACAAGCTGCTGGCGAGTCTTTCATAAACATTATTGCAACCAGCACGCCCAATAATCCCATAATACCCGCAAAACTGAAACCAAAGCGCCAACCGAAAGTAGTAATAATTGCAGCAGTCACGACAAAGGTTATCCCTTCACCTACATTATGAGCAACTGACCAAAATCCATAGTAAGAACCTCGTTCTTTATCATCATACCAACGTGAAAGCGCTACCACACAAGGACCTACGCCCATTGATTGTACCCAACCATTAAATCCCCAAATAATGGTAAGAAAAATAGCACTGGTCGTCATTCCCATAGCAAAATTACATAATGCAGAGAAAAACAATCCTACGGAAAGATAACGTACAATATTAGAATGATCTGCCGCAGCACTATTGACAAATTTGCCAACCGCATAAGTAATAAAAATAGCAGAACCTATCACTCCGAGTTCTGTTGGTGTCAAAATATTATTATTGACTAAGGCTGGCTTAGCGACATTAAAAGATAAACGACAAACATAATAAATGGCATAAGCAAAAGAAAATGCCCAAAAACTTTTCATTCTTGTGCTTTTAAACATTGCCTCGGTGTAATCTTTAAGTGGAATAGCTGGGCTTGCTTTGAAAAAATTTAAAATAGACATTGTATTTTCCTCCTATAAAGTTAAGGATCGAATAGATTCAAGCTGATTAAATATACCTTGACTGCTAGCAAGAATATAATTTCCTTTTAATAATCCATCATTTGCTAAAAAGTCATTGGTTTGTCCACCAGCCTCTTGAACTAATAAAATACCGGCAAGGCAATCCCACGCATTGATATGCGGTTCAAAATAGCCAATTAATCTGCCTGCCGCGACATAAGCCAAGGTTAATGCCCCTGAACCATTACGGACAAACATTCCCCCTTCTTTTAATACTTGATCAATAACTGGCACAAATGTATTCGGTGGAACACGATGGGACATTCCCAATCCAACTAATCCTTCTTGCAAAGAAATCGCTTTTGATGCAGATAAAGGAGTTTCATTAACAAAGGCGCCCTCCCCTTTCATCGTATGAAAAAGCTCTTTATGCAATGGATCGTAAATCAGCCCAATGACAATTTCCTGTTTGTAAAGCACGGCAATAGAAATACACCAAGCCTGCAGGCCATATAAAAAAGGACTTGTGCCATCAATGGGATCAACCACCCAGCAAAAGTCCTTATCAAGCCCATCGGCACCGGATTCTTCACCTAAGAAGCCATCATCAGGAAAGTGGGCTTTTAATGCGGTTTTTATCTCTTTTTCAACATTTTGATCAGCAATGCTTACTAAATCTTGCGCTTCTCCCTTTTTATGCTGAATGTTAAGTTTGTCTCTATTTAAGTAGAATGAGAGTGCTATTTCCCCCACATTCTTAATGAGATCTTTTGCAAAAACATAACGTTGCTGTATATGGCTATTCATACGTCCCCCTTTTGTTTCATACTCAACAAAATTAGAACATATATTTCAATATATACAAACGTCAAAATTTTTGTTTTGAGAGATGTTTCACAAAATATTTTTAGGCAAGTTTTGACTAGGAAAAGAAAAACCACCCGAAGGTGGTTTTTTAGATACAGTAAAAAAAAGTGCGGTAAAATTAGCGTTTGTTTTTGACTAATTTTTCTGTCAGTTCGTAAGCACGTAGTTTTGCCAATTCTTTAGCAAGTTGAGAGGCGAGCATTTCGTAGTTGGCGTCTTTCGCGCTAGATACAATATTTTGTTCTGCGCGGCGTTTCGCTTCTAAAATACGATCTGCGTCAAGCTCTTTACCACGGATTGCGACATCTGCTAGGACGGTAACGACATTCGGTTGAACTTCTAAAAAGCCACCTGAAACGTAGATAACTTCTTCATTGCCATTTTCTAAGGTCAATTTGACGATACCTGGTTTGATTGCTGTTAATAAGGGAGTATGGCCCGGTAAGATACCAAGCTCCCCTTCAATCCCTGTGGCTTGAATGCTTTTTACTTGACCTGTAAAAATGCTTTCTTCTGCACTTACAACCGTTAAATTTAATGTTGCCATTGTGATTCTCCTTCAAGTGTTTAATCAGGCTTGAAGTGATTACATATTTTTGGCTTTTTCTAGCACTTCATCAATAGAACCAACCATATAGAACGCTTGTTCTGGAATATGGTCATATTCACCTTCTAAAATACCTTTGAAACCGCGAATAGTGTCTTTTAATGAGACATATTTACCCGGTGAGCCAGTGAACACTTCTGCAACGAAGAACGGTTGTGATAAGAAACGTTCGATTTTACGCGCACGCGCTACCACAAGTTTATCTTCTTCAGAAAGCTCGTCCATACCAAGAATTGCGATGATGTCTTTCAATTCTTTGTAGCGTTGTAAGATACCTTGTACGCCACGCGCTACATCATAATGCTCTTGGCCAACCACTAATGGGTCTAATTGACGAGAAGTTGAATCAAGGGGATCTACCGCTGGGTAAATACCTAATGACGCAATTTGACGGCTTAATACAACCGTTGAGTCTAAGTGCGCAAAGGTCGTTGCTGGCGATGGGTCAGTTAAGTCATCGGCTGGTACATAAACCGCTTGTACAGAGGTGATAGAACCTGTTTTGGTAGAGGTGATACGCTCTTGTAATGCCCCCATTTCTTCTGCTAGGGTTGGTTGGTAACCTACCGCAGATGGCATACGACCTAATAATGCAGATACTTCTGTCCCTGCTAAGGTATAACGATAAATATTATCTACAAAGAATAATACATCACGGCCTTCATCACGGAATTTTTCTGCCATAGTTAAACCGGTTAATGCAACACGCAGACGGTTACCTGGTGGCTCGTTCATTTGTCCGTAAACAAGGGATACTTTGTCTAATACGTTAGATTCGGTCATTTCGTGGTAAAAGTCGTTACCTTCACGGGTACGTTCACCTACCCCTGCAAATACGGAGTAACCTGAGTGTTCGATCGCAATATTACGGATTAATTCCATCATATTTACGGTTTTACCTACACCCGCACCACCGAATAAACCAACTTTACCCCCTTTTGCAAATGGGCAGATTAAGTCGATAACTTTGATCCCTGTTTCAAGCAATTCTGTGCTGTTTGCTTGATCTTCATAGCTTGGTGCTGGTCGGTGAATTGACCAAGTTTCTTCTGCACCAATAGGGCCTTGTTCGTCAATTGGTTCACCCAGTACGTTCATAATACGTCCTAGGGTTTTTGTTCCCACTGGAACGGAAATTGGTTTGCCTGTGTTAGACACGGATAAACCACGTTTTAAACCATCTGATGAACCCATTGCGATACAACGTACGATTCCACCGCCTAATTGTTGTTGAACTTCAAGCACTAAGCCTGTTTCAACGTTTAAGGCATCATATACTTTTGGTACTGCATCTTGTGGAAATTCAACGTCAATAACCGCACCGATGATTTGTACAATTTTTCCAGTTGCCATTATCGATCCTCTTTACTTAAATTGCCGCTGCACCAGCAACAATTTCATTTAATTCATTTGTAATACTTGTTTGGCGAGCTTTGTTGTAAACTAATTGCAAGTCTTTAATTAAGTTTCCTGCATTATCAGTTGCCGCTTTCATCGCCACCATTCGTGCCGCTTGCTCAGAAGCCAAATTTTCAACTACCGCTTGATACACTTGAGATTCTAAATAACGAACCAATAAACTATCTAACAACACTTTTGGATCAGGTTCGTAGATATAGTCCCAAGATTGTGCGCTTTCACCTAAATCATCATTATCTAATTCAGGCAAAGGAACAAGTTTTTCTAAAGTAGGTTTTTGCGACATTGTGTTGATGAACTTATTGTAAGCAATGTAGATCGCATCTAATTTGCCTTCTCTATAAGCATCAAACATTTCATTTGCCGTACCAATTAATTCTTCAACAGAAGGCGTATCGCCCATTCCTGAATTTTGTGTAGCAATATTCAAGCCAAGAGATTGGAAAAACCCGATACCTTTTGCACCGATTAAACCCAGTGAAACTTCCACTTGTTTTTCTTTCCAACCTTTGATTTCTTGAAGTGCGGTCTTAAATAAGTTGATATTTAAACCGCCACATAATCCACGATCTGTTGAAACAAGTAGGATACCTACTTTTTTCACTTCTCGTTCCACTAAAAACGGATGTTTGTAACCAATACTGGCTTTTGACACGTGGCTAATCACGCGGCGTATGGCTTGAGCATACGGACGTGAAGATGACATTCGATCCTGCGTTTTACGCATTTTCGATGCTGCAACCATTTCCATTGCCTTAGTAATTTTTTGTGTACTTTGAACACTGGAAATTTTGGTTCTTATCTCTTTTGCACCTGCCATTGATGTTCTCCGTTAATGTGAATTACCAAGCACTGTTTGCTTTGAAATTGTCTAAAATCGCTTGCAATGTTGCTTTGATTTCATCATTGTAATCGCCAGTTTTAGTTAATCCGTCCATAAAATCCGCATAGTTATGTGCTGCATATTCTAAAAGAGCAGATTCAAAAGAAGCGATACGATCTAATTCAACATCTTCTAAATAACCAAATTCAACGGCAAATAACACCAATGCTTGTTGCGCAACGCTTAATGGAGAATATTGTTTTTGTTTCAATAATTCTGTTACTTTCTGACCGTGAGAAAGTTGTTTGCGTGTTGCATCATCAAGATCTGAAGCAAATTGTGCGAATGCTGCTAATTCACGATATTGCGCAAGTGCGGTACGAATACCACCCGCTAATTTTTTGATGACTTTAGTTTGTGCTGCACCACCCACACGAGATACCGAAATACCTGGGTTTACCGCAGGACGAATACCTGAGTTAAATAGGTTAGATTCTAAGAAAATCTGACCATCGGTAATGGAAATTACGTTGGTTGGTACGAAAGCCGATACGTCACCTGCTTGGGTTTCAATAATTGGTAATGCAGTTAAAGAACCTGTTTTACCTGTTACTTTGCCTTGTGTGAAACGTTCAACATATTCTGCATTAACACGAGAAGCACGCTCAAGTAAGCGAGAGTGTAAATAGAATACATCACCAGGGAAAGCTTCACGACCTGGTGGACGGCGTAATAACAATGAAATTTGACGATAAGCAACCGCTTGTTTAGATAAATCATCATAAACGATGAGTGCATCTTCACCGCGATCACGGAAATATTCACCCATTGTACAACCTGCATAAGGCGCTAAATATTGTAACGCAGCAGATTCTGATGCAGATGCCACAACCACGATAGTATTTTGTAATGCGCCGTGTTCTTCTAATTTACGCACTACGTTAGCAATAGTTGATGCTTTTTGACCGATCGCTACATAGATACATTTAATGCCAGAATCTTTTTGGTTGATGATGGCATCGATAGCTAATGCGGTTTTACCTGTTTGACGGTCACCGATAATTAACTCACGTTGACCACGACCGATTGGCACCATTGAGTCCACCGCTTTATAACCAGTTTGAACAGGCTGATCAACAGATTTACGATCGATAACCCCTGGTGCGATAACTTCAACAGGCGCATAACCATCGTTTTCAATTTCACCTTTACCATCAATTGGCTGACCAAGAGTATTCACCACGCGACCTAATAAACCGCGGCCTACTGGCACTTCAAGAATACGTCCTGTACATTGAACTTCCATACCTTCAGAAAGATCAGTATAAGGCCCCATTACAACCGCACCTACCGAATCACGCTCTAGGTTAAGTGCCATTGCATAACGATTGTCGGGTAATGCAATCATTTCCCCTTGCATTACATCGCTTAAACCGTGGATACGAATAACCCCATCGCTCACAGAAACAATGGTTCCTGTATTGCGTGGTTCGCTCACCACGTTAAATTCGGCAATGCGTTTTTTAATTAATTCACTAATTTCAGTCGAATTTAGTTGCATCTTTTATTCCTCTTATAATTGCAACTCATTTGCAAGACGAGCCAGTTGCCCACGGCTACTTCCGTCAATGACAAAATCATCTGTACGAATAATAACACCAGCAATCAGTGCATTATCTACGCTGCAATTTAATTTAACTTTACGAGCAAGTTTCTTTTCCATTGCGGCTGCAATTTTAGCTTGTTGCTCTGCACTTAATGGTTGAGCTGAGATGACTTCCACATCTGCAATCGCTTGGTGTTCACTCACATAATGTTGGAACAGTGCAAATACCGCTGGAAGTACAGTTAAACGCTTATTTTCAGCCATTAACCGAATCAAATTTTGCCCATATTGATCAAGTTGGTCGCCACAAATTGAAATCACCGTATCAGCAACTTTGCTAGCAGACAAATCACCTGTTAGGAAATCTTGCATCTCTTTATTTTCAACAACTTGAGAAGCAAAATTTAGCATTTCTGCCCATTTTTCCACCGCACTTTTATTTTGTGCTTGTTGCTCGATAGCAAAATCAAATGCTGCTTTTGCATAAGGGCGAGCTATGGTAGTTAATTCTGACATAAGCCCAACCTTCTTATAGTTCTGCAACTAATTTTTCAATAATGTCATTGTTTGCCGCTTCATCAACCGTGCGACCCACAATTTTCTCAGCACCTGCAACCGCTAAAGAGGCTACTTTCGCTCGTAATTCTTCTTGAACACGTTTACGCTCTGTTTCAATCTCAGCGTGGCCTTGTTCAATAATTCTTGCTTTTAATGCTTCCGCTTCAGCTTTCACTTCTTCTAGGATTTCGTTGCGACGTTTATTCGCTAAATCCACAATTTCTTGTGCTTGAAGTTTCGCTTGATTAATTTCTTGCTCCACCAATGTTTTGGTTTCAGCTTGCTCTTTTCGTGCGACTTCTGCTGCAGCTAAAGCATTAGCAATTGAGCTTTGACGCTCTTCAATTGCTTTAATAATTGGTGGCCAAACATATTTCATACAAAACCACACAAATAGTGCGAATGCAATAAGCTGACCAATTAATGTTGCATTTAAGTTCACAACGCCCTCCTCAATAATGTCATCAATGTTACCCGTTTAGGGTAAAGCTTGGTTGTACAAACAACGCTGACAATTATTGTAATAATCCGATGAATGGGTTTGCGAAAATGAAAAGTAACGAAATACCTACTGCAATCATTGCGATAGCATCTAAAAGACCAGCAACGATAAACATTTTAGTTTGTAAGCTACTTGCTAATTCAGGCTGACGCGCAGAAGATTCTAAGAATTTGCCGCCTAAAATCGCAAAGCCAATTGCTGTACCTAATGCTGCGAAAGCAAGTAGGATTGATGCACCAATAATCGTAGCTGTAATTACAGTTTCCATAGTTTTCTCCGTTAGATTTAAGAAAGTCAGCCTAATTGGCTGGGTTAGTTAATAAAAATCGTTAAATAATCTGTTTTTAATGTTCCGCTTTGTTGTAAGCGATACTTAAATAAACAATCGTTAGCATCATAAAGATAAACGCTTGTAAAGTGATAACCAAAATATGGAAAATCGCCCACGCAAGATGTAATGGAATGCCGAGTGAAGCAATCGCCATATTGGCACTATACATTACCGCGATCAAAATAAAGATAAGCTCACCTGCGTACATATTCCCGAACAAACGGAAACCTAATGAAATAGGTTTAGCAAGCAAGGTTACAGATTCAAGAATTAAGTTTACTGGAATGAAAGCCCAGTGATTGAAAGGGTGGAGCGTATATTCTTTAACAAAACCACTCAATCCTTTAGATTTGATGGTATAGAAAATAATGAGGAAGAATACACAAATAGCCATACCAAGGGTTGCGCTAATATCTGCCGTTGGAACCGCTCTTAAATAATGAACGCCGAATAGATTTGCCACTTGTGGTAAGAAATCCACAGGGATTAAATCGATGGCATTCATAATGAACACCCAGCAGAAAATGGTTAGCCCTAATGGTGCAATAACATTGCGTGGCCCGTGGAAATTTTCTTTTACCACACCATCAACCCATTCTACGATCATTTCTACAAAGCATTGCAATTTGCCTGGTACGCCAGAAGTGGCTTTTTTACCCACTTTATAGAACACGAAAAGGAAAATAATGGCCGATACTGCTGAAAAGAAAAGCGTATCTAAGTGAACGTGCCAGAAAGAATCCCCTGTTTTAAGAAATTCTAAATGGTGTTGAATATACCCTGCGGTTGTAAGGTCAGACATAGTTAATCCCTTGAAATTTAAACTAAATTCTAAAAAATTTACTTACCATTAAAGGCATCAGGTTATTTAGTAATAACCCTAAAAAATAACCAGCAAAGAAAGCAATATAATTCATTTCAGCAAAAAATTTGAATGCTAATACGATAAAAATGATCGTACATATAAATTTTATTGCCCCACCTCGATAAAATGTGGTTAATTTATGATTGTTTTTCTGCTTTATAAAAAACACTAGAAAAACAAATAAACAATGCGGAACAAAAATCGCTAATGATCCGAGCAAAAAAGACACCGCACTTATGGATTGCGATGCGCTTAATATTGCAAAAATGACAATAAAAACGAGCAATTCTATGCTCAATGCAACCTGATATTTCTTTTTAACTTGTTTTATGATTGCAGACATTTGTCACTTTGTTTAAAAATCAAACGAACCTAACTTAAAATAGCCTATTAATTATACTCAAAATGGATTAGATAGCAATAAATAGACTATACAATAACTCGTTTATTTTATTATAAATTCAAAAAAGGTTCAAAAAATTTTAACCTTTATTTAACAAAACAAGGTTTCTTTCGCCAATTAATTCTGGAACTGTTAAGTTGATCACATTTTTTATCACAAAATCGGCTGATAATTGTTCCACTTCCTCTTGATGATATTGTCCTTTTAGGGCATAAAAAGTGCCATTTTCATCAACCAAGTGCTGACACCAGTCGGTCATATCTTTTAATGACGCAAAAGCGCGGCTTAATACGCCATCAAATAACTCTTCAGGCTGGTAATCTTCAACTCGACTTAATACTGGAATCACGTTGGTAATGCCAAGCTCACGCAAGGCATTACGGATAAAGCTAATGCGTTTACCTAAACTATCTAACAATACAAAGGTTTTATCTGGATTAATAATGGCTAAAGGTAAGCCCGGTAAGCCTGGCCCTGTTCCCACATCAATGAAACGATCACCTTGTAAGTAAGGACTTACAACAAGGCTATCCATAATATGTTTCACTAGCATTTCTTGCGGATCACGCACAGAAGTGAGATTGTAAGCCTTATTCCATTTATCCAACAACGCCACAAGCTTAACGAGCTGATCTTTTTGCTGATCGCTCACAGAAAGTGCGGTGTTTTTTAATAGAAAATTTAATTTTCCTTTGAGTTGTTCGATGTTAGCCATTATTCACCACGCTTTAACATACCTTGTTTTTTCAGATTCACCAATAAAATGGAAATAGCCGCAGGTGTTACGCCAGAAATACGGCTTGCTTGTCCAATTGAGGTTGGACGATGTTGCATTAATTTCGACCGCACTTCATTAGATAGCCCAGATACCGCATCATAATCAAAATTATCGGGAATTTCGGTATTTTCATAGCGTTTTTGGCGTGCGATTTCTTCTTGCTGATGCTCAATATAACCTTGATATTTAATCGCAATTTCCACTTGTTCTGCCGCTTCTTTATCTTCAATCGCAGGCGCAAAGGGGGTTAATTGAGTAAGAGATTGATAATTCACTTCTGGGCGGCGTAATAAATCTTCGCCACTTGCCTCACGGGCTAATGGGCTATTGAGCAATTCATTAGCTTCCGCTAAATATTCAGAACGTGGATGCAACCAAATGCTACGCAAACGCTGACGTTCTAATTCAATATTTTCCATTTTTTGATTAAAACGCGCCCAGCGTTTTTCATCAATTAAGCCAAGTTTATGCGCCGTTGGGGTTAAACGAATATCTGCATTATCTTCACGCAGCAATAAACGGTATTCCGCACGGGAGGTAAACACGCGATAAGGTTCTTTAGTGCCTAAGGTACAAAGATCGTCCACCAACACGCCAATATAAGCTTGATCACGATGCGGATACCAGCTGTCTTTGTCTTGCACATAAAGCCCTGCATTAATTCCAGCCAATAATCCTTGCGCCGCGGCTTCTTCATAACCTGTCGTACCGTTAATTTGGCCTGCAAAGAATAAACCTTTAATCGCTTTGGTTTCTAAGGTAGGTTTTAAATCACGGGGATCAAAATAATCATACTCAATGGCATAACCTGGTTTGATAATGCGAGCATTTTCCAATCCTTTCATTGAATTGACGATACCCATTTGCACATCAAATGGCAAACTCGTAGAAATACCATTTGGATAAACTTCATTAGACGTTAAACCTTCAGGCTCAAGATAAATTTGGTGAGAATTACGTTCAGCAAAACGCATTACTTTATCTTCAATGGAAGGACAATAACGCGGCCCAATTCCTTCGATCACGCCTGCGTACATCGGACTACGATCCAAATTATTACGGATCAATTCGTGGGTTTGTTCGTTGGTATGGGTAATATAACAAGGGATCTGACGAGGGTGCTGATCCACCGATCCCATAAAAGAAAAAACCGGTAATTTTTCATCGCCGTGTTGTTTTGCTAGCACATCAAAATTAATGGTTCTTGCATCAATACGCGGTGGGGTGCCTGTTTTTAAACGATCCACGCGCAAATTCAGATCGCGCAGACGATGAGCTAGACTTACTGAGGCAGGATCGCCAGCACGTCCACCCGCATAATTTTCCATACCAATATGGATCTTACCCGATAAAAACGTTCCAGCGGTTAAGATCACCGATTTAGATCTAAACTTTAATCCCATTTTAGTTTCTACACCCGCAACGCGATCTTGTTCGATCAAAATATCCGTTACTTCTTGTTGGAAAATATCTAAATTCGGTTGATTTTCAAGAGCGATCCTTACCGCTTGGCGGTATAACACGCGATCCGCTTGCGCACGCGTAGCGCGTACAGCAGGGCCTTTACTGCTATTTAAAGTACGAAATTGAATACCTGCTTGATCCGCTGCAGTGGCCATTAAACCACCCATAGCATCAATTTCTTTAACTAAATGCCCCTTACCAATGCCACCAATGGCTGGGTTGCAAGACATTTGCCCTAATGTATCTACATTGTGCGTTAATAATAATGTTTTTAATCCCATTCGTGCTGGTGCAAGAGCTGCTTCTGTACCTGCGTGTCCACCACCAATCACAATCACATCATAACTTTCCGTATAAAACATAATAACCTTAATTGCGTGATAAATTTGATCTTCATAAAAGTAACCGCGTATTCTACATCAAATTGATCGTTGCTTAAATCGAAGATTGAAGATCCAATGAATTTTGTTCTCTCGATCAAAGGATCAGAAAGAAGATCCTTGCCTTATTAATATAAGATCTCTTTTTATATATAAAGAGCTTATTATGATAATTATTAGGATCGCTGATCCTTGTGCATAAGGCAAATTTTCGCTTAAAAATAAAGGAGTTAGATCCTTTTTTAAGTTGTTTAGATCACCCATTGATCTAGCTGTATATGCTGTGAGTAAAAGCAAAAGTTATCCACAATCAAGCTTTTTCTTATTTTTATTTACAGAATAAATACAATATTTAGACAAGTTTTTACTAAGTTATCCACAGGTGGATAGATAAGGGATCATTAAAAGCGAGTATGGCGATCTGATGAGATGATCATCAGATCTGAGGATTAAAGATGAGATAAAAAAGTTGGGATCCAATTTTCGGCATACTGTTCTTGATCGTCCACGGCAAGGACATCAATTTTTAAAGGATCGCAAATTTGTACCGCACTTTGTTGGGTTAAACATTCTTGCACAATGTTCACCGCATTGCAGAAGGTATCATAATCGGAATTTCCTAACCCGATCACCGCAAAGCGCAAATGAGATAAATCTGGTTTTTGTGCGCTAATTCCATCAAACAGCGGTTTAAGATTATCAGGCAATTCGCCAGCACCGTGGGTGGAAGTAACAATTAGCCAAAGATTTTCATCAGCCACTTCAGCAAAATCAGGCCCGTGTAAAAGTGCGGTGGAAATTTGCTGAGTTTCTAGCACTTGCTGTAAATGTTCAGCCACATATTCTGCGCCGCCGAGGGTGCTGCCAGTTATTAAACATACTTTTTTAGTCATTTTTACTCCTAAAAAATAAGGCTTAGATAATCACCTAAGCCTTTATTTTTATTCTGAAAATTAAACGTTATCAATACGACCTAACAAAGAGCGTAAACGTTCTTGCCAGTTTTGATGTTCGCTCTTAAGCTGTTCATTCTCATTGCGTAATGATTCATTTTGTTGTTGCGCTTGGCTATTTTTTTCTTTTAATTCTTCAACTTCTAATTGAAGTAATTCAATGGTTTCAACCGCTTGTTTAATTTTGGCTTCAAGTTGGTCTAAAATTTCTAACGACATAGTGGATTCCTTTTAAAAAATGGTTAATGAACATAGATGTGTGCTTATTCTACCTGAGTTTATTGATTTCGCAAAAAATTTTATCTTTTTATAACGCAATCGTTTGCGAAAGTGATAGAATACGCCGATTTTTAAACAACCAAAGGATCAAAAAAATGAATAGAGCATTAGCCATTGAATTTTCTCGAGTTACTGAAGCCGCGGCACTTGCTGGTTTTGCTTGGTTGGGGCGTGGAGATAAAAATGCTGCCGATGATGCGGCGGTACAAGCGATGCGATTGATGTTAAATCAAATTGAAATGCGTGGCGAAGTGGTGATTGGTGAAGGCGAAATTGATGAAGCGCCAATGCTCTATATTGGAGAAAAAATTGGTACAGGGGCTGGCGAAGAAGTATCTATTGCTGTTGATCCCATTGAAGGCACAAGAATGACCGCAATGGGGCAACCGAATGCTCTTTCCGTGTTAGCCGCAGGGGGAAAAGACACCTTTTTACGCGCGCCTGATATGTATATGGAAAAATTGGTGGTTGGCCCTGAAGCCAAAGGAATGATCGACCTAAACTTACCGCTGGAACAAAACTTGCGCCGTGTGGCATCAAAAATGGGGAAATTGCTTTCTCAATTAACAGTGATCACCTTAGATAAACCGCGCCACGCGGAAGTGATCAAAAAAATGCAGCAGCTAGGCGTGAAAGTCTTAGCCATTCCCGATGGCGATGTGGCAGCGTCAATTTTATGTTGTTTGCCTGACGGTGGCGCAGATATGCTCTATGGTATTGGCGGTGCGCCTGAAGGGGTGGTGGCTGCCGCAGCCATTCGTGCTTTAGGGGGCGAAATGCAGGCGCGTTTAATTCCACGTCATCAAGTCAAAGGCAGCTCGCCAGAAAATCAATCCATTGCCGCTGATGAAATCCGCCGATGCCAAGAAATGGGCATTGAAGTGAACCAAGTGCTGAAATTAGAAGATTTAGTGCGTGATGATAACCTTGTTTTCTCCGCCACAGGAATCACTAATGGCGATTTACTCAAAGGTATTCACCGCCGTGGCAATCTTGCTACCACAGAAACTTTGCTCATTCGTGGCCGTTCACGCACTATTCGCCGTATTCAATCGGTACATTATTTAGACAGAAAAGACACCGCACTTTATCGTTTAATTGATGCTTAACTGAATTTTTAGTTGCTTTATTCCCATCTAGGCGGAAATTTTCCGCCTAATGGGTTTTTAACGCCAATTACCGCAGATCAAAGTGCGGTGCTTTTTTTCATTATTTTTCAATTTGTTATTTCTTTTCCCATAGCCCATTTGAGATTTTTGCGAAATTAGCCAAAAGCGCAAAAATTTGCTATAATCCGCCCAATTTTTTATCAATAAAAACAGAGAATTGTTATGTCGAATAATGTCCCAGAAAATTATGGTGCAAGTAGTATCAAAGTATTAAAAGGCCTTGATGCAGTGCGTAAACGCCCCGGTATGTACATTGGTGATACCGATGACGGAACAGGGTTACATCATATGGTTTTTGAAGTGGTGGATAACGCCATTGACGAAGCGCTTGCAGGTTATTGCTCGGACATTAACGTGATTATTCATTCTGATAATTCCGTTTCAGTGCAAGATGACGGGCGTGGTATTCCCGTGGACATTCACCCTGAAGAAGGGGTTTCTGCGGCGGAAGTGATTATGACCGTATTGCACGCGGGCGGTAAATTTGATGATAACTCTTATAAAGTGTCTGGTGGTTTGCACGGTGTAGGCGTGTCGGTGGTGAATGCCTTATCTGATAAATTACAGCTCACCATTCGCCGTCAAGGCCACGTTCACGAACAATTTTATAATTTAGGTGATCCGCAAGCGCCATTAACCATTATTGGCGAAACTAGCCAAACGGGAACCACCGTGCGTTTTTGGCCAAGCCCAAGCATTTTCACCAATATTGAATTTGAATACGATATTTTAGCAAAACGTCTGCGTGAGCTTTCTTTCCTGAACTCTGGCGTATCCATTAATTTAATTGATGAACGCACAGACAAACGCGATCACTTCCATTATGAAGGCGGTATTCAAGCATTTGTGGAATATCTCAACAAAAACAAAAATCCTATTCATCAAAAACCGTTCTATTTTTCTACTGAACGTGATGGCATTGGTATTGAAGTGGCGTTGCAATGGAATGAAGGCTATCAATCTGAGAATATTCATTGCTTCACTAACAATATTCCACAACGTGATGGAGGAACGCACTTAGCGGGCTTCCGCGCTGCCTTAACGCGTACCTTAAATGCTTATATGGAAAAATCAGGGCTGAATAAAAAAGGCAAGAACGATAAAGTAGAAACTTCAGGTGATGATGCGCGTGAAGGGTTGGTGGCGATTATTTCCGTGAAAGTGCCAGATCCAAAATTCTCATCACAAACCAAAGATAAATTGGTTTCTTCTGAAGTGAAAGGTGCGGTGGAATCGGCAATGAATGAGCGTTTGCAAGAATATTTGGAAGAAAATCCAAATGACGCCAAAATGATTGCGAGCAAAATCATTGATGCCGCACGCGCTCGTGAAGCAGCGCGCAAAGCCCGTGAAATGACACGCCGTAAAGGGGCGTTAGATATTGCTGGGCTTCCAGGTAAATTAGCCGACTGCCAAGAGCGCGATCCTGCGTTATCTGAACTCTACCTTGTGGAGGGGGATTCTGCGGGCGGTTCAGCCAAACAAGGGCGTAACCGTAAAAACCAAGCCATTTTGCCATTAAAAGGGAAAATCCTAAACGTAGAAAAAGCTCGTTTTGACAAAATGCTTTCTTCGCAAGAAGTTGGCACATTAATCACCGCACTTGGCTGCGGCATTGGACGTGATGAATATAACCCAGATAAATTGCGTTATCACAGCATTATCATTATGACCGATGCGGACGTGGACGGCGCGCACATTAGCACCTTATTGCTCACTTTCTTCTATCGTCAAATGCCAGAACTGATCGAGCGTGGACATATTTATATTGCACAACCACCGCTTTATAAAGTGAAAAAAGGTAAACACGAAGAATATATCAAAGACGATGAAGCAATGGCGCAATATGAGCTTAACTTGGCTTTAGACGGCGCCGCGCTTTATACCACAAAAGATGCGCCACCAATGAGCGGTGTCGCCTTGGAAAAATTGGTGGCTGAATATAACGGCGTGCAAAAAATGATCGCACGTTTAAGTCGCCATTATCCTGAAGCAGTGTTGAAAACCTTGATTTATCAACCTGAATTAACCACCGAACTGATGCAAAATGAAAGTGCGGTGGAATCTTGGGCAAAATCTTTGGTGGAAACCTTAACAGAAAAAGAAAGTAGCGGTAATCATTACAGCTATAAATTGCATTTCAACAGCGAACGCCATTTGCACGAAGTGGTACTCACCGTGCGTACTCACGGTGTGGATACGGAATATGTACTCGGCTTCCAATTTGCCAACGGCAATGATTATGCGCGCATTGTGAAATTAGGTTCACAATTAAACGGCTTACTTGAGCCTGATGCTTATGTCGCGCGTGGCGAACGCCAGCACCCAGTGAGTTCCTTTGAGCAAGCGGTGGAATGGCTAGTGAAAGAATCGCGCCGTGGTTTAATGGTTCAACGTTATAAAGGGTTAGGTGAAATGAACCCAGAGCAGCTTTGGGAAACTACCATGGATCCTGAAACCCGCACAATGCTACAAGTTACCATCAAAGATGCGGTGGCAGCAGATCAGCTCTTCACCACCCTAATGGGCGATGAAGTCGAACCACGCCGTGAATTTATTGAATCTAATGCGCTTTATGCAAATTTAGATATTTAATCAATTAATTATAAAATAAAAAACCACTCGCTATAGTTGAGTGGTTTTTTTCACAGCTTTTTATGAAAAATAAAGGCTCAATGAATATTGAGCCTTATGTTTATTTATTATTCTTCACTTAAAAAGCCACCGCTTTGGTGGTGCCAGAGTTTGGCGTAAAGTCCATTTTGGGCGAGCAATTCGTTGTGCGTGCCTTGTTCTACGATATGACCTTTATCTAACACGATTAAGCGATCCATTGCGGCAATAGTGGAAAGACGGTGGGCGATAGCAATCACGGTTTTGCCTTCCATCATTTTATCGAGGCTTTCTTGAATCGCCACTTCCACTTCAGAATCCAGCGCGCTGGTGGCTTCATCTAACAACAGAATTGGGGCATCTTTTAGCATTACGCGGGCAATGGCGATACGCTGACGTTGTCCGCCTGAAAGTTTCACACCACGTTCACCAACGTGAGCATCATAGCCTGTTCGGCCTTCTGAGTCGCTCAAATAAGGAATAAATTCTGATGCTTCGGCACGCTGTGCAGCGGAGATCATTTCTTCATCGCTGGCAGTTGGGCGGCCGTAAATAATGTTTTCACGCACGGAACGGTGCAGCAATGAGGTATCTTGCGTCACTAAGCCAATTTGGCTGCGTAAACTTTCTTGCGTAACATCGCACACGTTTTGTCCGTCAATGGTGATGTCGCCGTGATTCGCTTCGTAAAAACGTAATAGCAAGTTTACAATGGTGGATTTCCCCGCCCCTGAACGACCGATCAAGCCTACTTTTTCCCCCGGTTTAATAGTGAGGTTAAAATGGCTTAACAACGGTTTTTGTGGATTATAAGAAAAACTCACGTCATTAAAACGAATTTCCCCTTTGCTCACTTTTAATGGCAAGGCTTGCGGTTTATCCACAATAGTATGGGGTTTGGTAAGGGTGGTCATTCCGTCATTTACCGTGCCGATATTTTCAAATAAACGTGCGGATTCCCACATAATCCAACGGGAAATAAAATTCACCCGTAATGCCATTGCAATGGCGGTAGCAATTGCCCCTACACCAACGCTGCCTTGCTTCCATAGCACAATGCCAAGGATTGCTGTGCTGAGTGTTAAGGTGATGTTAGTGGCGTAAGTGATGGTATCTAAAGAGGTCGCCAAACGCATTTGGGCGTGTACGGTAACCATAAATTCTTCCATTGAACGCTTGGCGTAACTGGCTTCTCTTGAACCGTGGGAAAATAATTTCACGGTGGCGATATTGGCATAAGAATCGGTAACTCGCCCCGTCATTAAAGAACGCGCATCTGCTTGGCGTTCTGCTGTTTTGGCTAATTTTGGAATGATAATGCGTAAAATCGTGATAAACGCCACAATCCACAAGGCAAAAGGTAGCAAGAACCACGGATCTAACGCGGCAAGCACAATGCCTGAAGTGATGAAATACACCACCACATACACCATAATATCCGCAATGGTCAGCACGGTATCACGCACTGCAAGAGCAGTTTGCATAACTTTCGCCGACACGCGTCCAGCAAATTCATCTTGATAAAAACTTAGGCTTTGTCCCAGCATTAAACGGTGGAAATTCCAACGCAAGCGCATTGGAAACACCCCTTGCAAGGTTTGCAAACGCACCGCAGACGCCGTGAATGACCAAAATATGCTGAACACTAGCAAAGCTGCCATCGCCAAAAGCCAATGGCCTTTTTCTTGCCATAAGGTGGCTGGCGTGTACTTGCCAAGCCAATCCACCACGATCCCCATAAACTGGAACAACACGGCCTCCATCACACCCGTTCCCACGGTGAGCAACGCAAGTAGCAAAATCCAGCCACGCATTCCTTCCATATTCGACCAAATAAAACGGATTAAACCTTTTTCGGGCGTTTTCGGTGATTGCTCTGGATAGGCATTTAGGCGGCTTTCAAACCATTCAAAAATTTTATTAAACATTGTTTTTCCTAGTGGTATATAAGCAAGGTATGCCTTGCCTTAACCTTAAAATGACCATATAAAAATGGGGCGATCTTAACGTATCTACTAACAAAAAAACAATGTTTTCTCAAAGTGTTTTTGAATAAGAGAGGTATTTTATCGATAATTTTTTCAAAAAGTGTTTAATTTGGGGCTTTTTTTAACTGTTCAACCGCATATTGATTAAGTTTGTGTAATTCTTGCTTTCCTTTTTCCGATAATACTTTATTGTCTTGTAAAATTTGGCTCGAACGAGCAACAATAAATTCTAAATAGGTTTTATTGCCCAGTTTTTCAAATTGTTCTTTGGCAAAATACATATCGGAAAAATCTTTATTAATTTGTGAAAGTAATAATTTTTGTCCGACTAATATCATTAAGGCGATCACAAGAGCTATCACCGTGCCGTAGCCTTTGGTTGGGTAGTAGGCAATTCCGCCAATAATAAAAAGTGCGGTGATTAATTTGGAACTATTTTTTAAATAGCTTTCATTTTCTGGTGGGTTAATTAGATCTTTTAACTTCATTAAACATTCCTTTTTATTATCATTGTGAATTTGTTTACTATAATAAAAAAGGCGGTTTTTAATACCGCCCTTTAGTAAATTTTAGTTAGGCTAAAATACCGAAATAGTATCCCACAATGCCCACACCAAACAAGGCAAAAATAATGTACATTGCGTTGATTTTTTTCTGCAATAAATACATACACAAGAAGGTTAAACCTAACGCAGCAAGGCCCGGAAGCAGTTCATTTAAGACGCTTTGCACTGTCGTTACCACTTCTTGCCCTTGCGAATTGACATAGCGCGAGAGTTCAAGTGGAATATTGATGGTTGTCCATTTGGATACCAGCGCCCCCATTACAAATAAACCCAAAATAGATGCCCCTTGGGTGAGTTTTTGTAAGCGACCACCGCCCATATCTTGCACAATTTCCGTTCCTTTCGCATAACCATAATGGAAACCATACCAACGGGTTAAGGCACGGAAAATATTAATGCCGATAAAGAATAACAATGGCCCTAATAGGCTTCCGCTAATGGCTAAACCAGCCCCTAAAGCGGCGAGCACAGGACGTAATGTTCCCCAGAAAATAGGATCACCCACGCCAGCTAATGGCCCCATTAGCCCCACTTTGACGCCACTAATCGCAGCATCATCAATGTCTGTCGCGCCGTTAGCACGCTCCTGCTCCATTGCCGCTGTAACACCAATAATTGACGAAGCAACCCAAGGTTGCGTATTAAAAAATTCAAGGTGGCGTTTTAACGCATCGGCTTGATCTTCTTTTTTGCTATATAAGCGCTTGATTGCAGGGATCATTGATACACAAAAACCCATTGCTTGCATACGCTCAAAGTTAAATGAGCCTAATAAAAATGTCGAACGCCAGTAAGTGCTACGAATATCCGCTTTAGTTAATTGTTTTTTCTCTGACATAATCAATTCCTTCTCTTATAGACCTTCAAGTTCATCATCGGCAAGTTCTTTTTTCGCACTTGCTGCAGGCAGGGTTGCCTGATTAAAACGTGGGTTTAATTGAATATAAATTAATGCTAAACAAGCCCCTAATAAACCTAAGCCAACAAGGTTATAGTTAGAGAATGAGGCAATCACGAAGCCCACGAAGAAGAACGGCATTAATGCACCAGCACGCATCATATTAATCACCATTGCATAACCCACAACTACGATGAAGCCCCCTGCAATTTGTAAGCCACGGGTTACCACTTCAGGAATCGCATTTAAAGCTGTGGTTACGGTATCTGTGCCTGCCACTAATGCCACGAAGAAAGTTGGAATAGCTACCCTTAACGCTTGTAAGGCTAAGCCTGAAAAATGGCACAATTCAATACCTCTGAAATTCGCCTGTTTAGCAAAATCATCGGCTTTATGTTGTAAGAAAATCGTGAGGGTTCGCACAAAAATGGTTAGCACCTGCCCTGCCGCTGCCACAGGAATGGCGATAGCGATCGCTGTGCCTTTATCTTGCCCACCTTTGATCACCAAAATAGCTGCGATCACCGAGGCTAAGGCTGCATCAGGCGCCATTGCCGCCCCAACGTTCATCCAGCCAAGCGCAAGCATTTCAAGCGTACCGCCAATAATAACGCCAGAAGTAATATCACCTAGCACTAAACCAATCAGCGTACAAGCCACTAGTGGACGGTGAGTTTGTCTTTCATCTAACACGCTCCCCATACCGCAAATCGCGGCAACAAGGGTAACGAGGATAATTTCCATAGTCGTCATAAATAAGTCCTCTTAATTAGAATTTTAATGCGTCAAGTTTTTGTTTGGTTAATGGTTCTTTCGGGCTGCTTGCCACTTGTTGTAAGCTCAAATCAACCCCTAAATCTAATAATTTACGGAACGCTTCCACATCTTGTTGGTTTACGGTAACCGCTTGTGAAAGCTGTTGATTGCCTTCTTTATAAGTCATACCGCCCACATTCACTTTATCCACTTTCACGCCCCCTTCAATTAGGCGAACAATATCTGTTGGATTGGTTACCAGCCACAGAATATTCTTCCCTGCGTATTTCGGATTGTGGTAAACCTTAATGGCTTTTTCTACGGGGATCACATAGGATTTCAAATGTTCTGGCGCAACTTGCAAGAGTAAATCACGGCGGATGGGATCTTCAGACACTTCATCACTCACCGCAAAAATCGCTTCGCACTTCACCGCTTTTGCCCAAGAGGTCGCTACCTGACCGTGGATTAAACGGCTATCAATGCGTAATAAAGAAATATTCATATTGCCAGTAAGTGCGGTGCTTTTTTCTGAAGTTTTTGCCGTTTCTGAAGTGGCAGCCTGAGCAGGCGCTGCCTGTTTTGTTGTGGTTTTCTCAGGCTGGAACGAACGCACTGCCGCCACGCCCACTTCTTTTGCTGTACTCACTAATTCCGCGAGAGAAGCGCCGCCTTTCGCGTCTAACACTTCAAGCAACATTGGCAAATTCACGCCAGTTACAATATCCGTATTTTCTCCACGCATTGTGGCAACACGGCTTGCTGCGTTATAAGGGCTACCACCAAATAAATCTACCAAAAATAAAACGGGTTCATTCTCTGATAATTGGGCAATAATTGCCTGATATTTCTCGACTAAATGCTCACCACCCTCACCCGGTAAAAAGGTTACAACGTGGGTATTTTCATCTTCGCCGTAAACCATTGCCGCTGAATTTACCAGTTCTTCTGAAAATTTACCGTGCGTTGCAACAATAATATGGGTCATATAACCTCCAAATTTATTTGAAAAAACGTTTCAGCAAAATAAGTAAAGCAATGCAACCGATTGCAAATACCCAGAGAGTGTAATCCTAATTTTTGGCAGATTAAACGTCTTTTTGTTGAAAATATGATCTGTGTCACAAAAAGAAACGAAGAAAAGAGAAGCTATTTACATAACCTTTACTTTTTACTGAGGGATTTTTAGAATGAAAACGCAATTTGGCTCGAAAAGGAGTAAAGACAATGGCATACAAAATGGTTTTCTCAGATATGGACGGCACCTTGCTAAATAGCCAACATCAAATTAGTCCTGCAACGGCACAAGCCATACAACGCATTATGCAGCAAGGCATTCCTTTTATTCCTGTTTCTGCGCGTCCCCCTTATGCCATTTTGCCTTATATGGAACAACTTCATAATGAAAATGAAATTGTCTGCTACAGCGGAGCATTAATTTTAGACAAAAATCTCACCGCACTTTATTCCATCACCTTAGAAAATACGCTTTTGCCTCAACTGGAACAGATCTTAGCCCAGCACCCTACGCTTTCAGTGAGTTATTATTCTCATCTTGATTGGTTTACCACAGATTTAGACAGCCATTGGATTAAGCAAGAAAGCGACATCACAGGGCTAAAAGCAAAAGAAAAACCGCAACATTTAAGCAACGTACACAAAATTTTATTAATGGGAGAAGCGACACAGATTGAGCAAATTGAGCCTTTGCTCAAACAACAATTTCCACAGCTTTCTATTCACCGTTCCAAAAAAGAATATTTAGAAATAATGAATAAAGCATCGACCAAAGCCAATGCCATTCAATTTATGGCACAGCGAGCTGCCGTAGATAAAGCAGACATCATTGCTTTTGGCGATAATTTTAATGATCTCGATATGTTGCAATATGTGGGCTTAGGCATTGCAATGGGCAATTCACCAGAGGAAATTAAACGCATTGCCAAACAAATCACTGCGAGCAATGATGAAGACGGCATTGCATTAAGTTTGGAGACATTTTTCCCATTATAAAATAAAGGAATTTATAAAAAAACCACCGCACTTTACCTTTTATTTGAAAGAAAAAAAGCCAGCATAACTGCTGGCTTTCTATTTAAAACAAGTGATTAACCTTGTGAAGAAATGCGTTTCATATCTGTCATATAACCACGCAATTCTTGACCGATTAGCTCAATTGGGTGGTTGCGGATTGCGTCATTCACATCGCGTAAAGTGATGTTGTCGATTTCCACCGTTGGTGTTGGTTCACCTAAATCACCGCGTTGTAAATGTTGCATTACGGTTTTGGCTAAAATTGGGGTTGCTACATTAGCGAATAAATAGTTACCGTATTCCGCCGTGTCTGAAATCACCACGTTCATTTCGTATAAGCGTTTACGCGCAATGGTGTTAGCGATTAATGGTAATTCGTGTAAGGATTCATAATAAGCAGATTCTTCAAAGATACCTGCTGAAACCATTGTATCGAACGCCAATTCCACGCCAGCTTTTACCATTGCCACCATTAATACGCCGTTATCAAAATATTCTTGTTCGCTGATTTTGATTCCGTCCGCTTTTGGTGCATTTTCAAAGCCAGTTTTGCCGGTTTCTTCACGCCATTTTAATAGGTTTGCATCGCCGTTTGCCCAGTCTTCCATCATCACACGAGAAAACTCGCCGCTGATAATGTCGTCCATATGTTTTTTGAATAAGAAATCTAATTCTTGCTTAATTTCTTCCGCAAGCTCAAAGGCACGCAATTTCGCACTGTTAGATAAGCGATCCATCATTAAAGTAATACCGCCTTGTTTAAGCGCTTCGGTGATGGTTTCCCAACCGTATTGCACTAATTTTCCTGCATAAGCAGGATCTTTGCCGTCTGCCACTAATTTGTCATAGCAAAGGATTGAACCTGCTTGCAACATTCCACAAAGAATGGTTTGCTCACCCATTAAGTCAGATTTTACTTCTGCCACGAATGAAGACTCTAACACGCCGGCACGGTGTCCACCTGTGGCTGCCGCCCAAGCCTTAGCAATCGCCATACCTTCGCCTTTCGGGTCATTTTCAGGGTGAACTGCGATAAGCGTTGGCACACCAAAACCACGTTTATATTCTTCACGCACTTCTGTACCTGGGCATTTTGGCGCAACCATCACAACGGTAATATCAGGACGAATTTGCTCACCCACTTCCACAATGTTCAAACCGTGTGAATAACCCAATGCCGCGCCTTCTTTCATTAAACCCATTACATCAGCAATCACTTTGCTGTGCTGCTTATCAGGGGTGAGATTAATCACTAAATCCGCAGTTGGGATTAATTCTTGATAAGTCCCCACTTTAAAGCCATTTTCAGTGGCACGTTGGAAAGAAGCACGTTTTTCTGCAATGGCTTCAGGGCGTAGCGCATAGCTGATGTCTAAGCCTGAATCACGCATATTCAAACCTTGGTTTAACCCCTGCGCACCACAACCTACGATGACAATTTTTTTGCCTTTTAAGAAATTCGCTTCATCAGAAAACTCTTCACGATCCATAAAACGACAGCGACCTAATTGGTCTAACTGTTGGCGTAAATTTAATGTATTGAAATAATTAGCCATTTTTTTTATCCTTTTGGTTAAGTTGGTTTACAAAATAATCAATGACAGATTATACCTTTCTAAAGATTGCGTAAATTGATATTATTGGAACTTAATATTGCAGTTTTTGCAATATGCCGTTAATAAATTAATGTTGTTTATCATTCCCCGTGTAAATTGCCTGAGCAAAAATAAAATTTTTAGAAAAGTAACGCCTGAACGCAGCGTAGCGAGTATGGGCTTACTTTTCGTTAAGAAAATTTTATTGGTGCGAAGAACAGCAATTTAGTCGGGGTTCCTTTTTCTTTGCTTACTTTCTTTTGGGAAAGCAAAAGAAAGTAAGTCGCCAACGGCGAAATCCGTTATTCATATAAAAGGAAAAAACCAATGGAATTCCAAGATCTCAAACTCTTCATCGACCTAGCAGAAAACAAAAATTTCGCTAAAACTGCGGGGCAGCATTATATGTCGCCTTCCACCCTTTCACGGCAAATTAAACGGCTTGAAGAAGAACTGGGTGAGCCGTTGTTATTGCGTGATAACCGCAAGGTTTCACTCACCCCAGCTGGCGAACTATTTTTGCAATTTGCTTATCCACAATGGCAACAATGGTTATCTTTAAAACAGCAATTTCGTTCTAATCAGCAGGAACTACAAGGGGAGCTACGCCTGTTTTGCTCGGTAACGGCGGCTTATAGTCATTTGCCACAAATGTTAGAAAAATTCCGCTTGCGTTATCCTAAAGTGGAAATTCAGCTCACAACAGGCGATCCTGCGATGGCGTTGGAGATGATTCAAAGCCAGCAAGTGGATTTGGCTCTTGCAGGGCGGCCAGCGCACTTACCGCAAAATGTGATGTTTCATCATATTGATGATATAACCCTTTCTCTTATCGCCCCACGCGTTGCCTGTGCGACCACACAATTATTGCAACAAACCCCCATTGATTGGCAAAAAATCCCCTTTATTTTGCCGGTGGAAGGACCTGCTCGACAGCGGATTGATCAGTGGTTTCAACAGAAAAAAATCAAACACCCGAAAATTTATGCCACCGTATCAGGACACGAAGGGATCGTGTCAATGGTTGCACTTGGTTGCGGTGTGGCGTTATTGCCTGATATTGTGATCCAAAATAGCCCGCTTAATTTACAGGTTTCCACCTTAGAGATCGATATTCCCGTACAGCCATTCGATTTAGGGATTTGTGTACAAAAGAACTTACTAAATTTGCCCTTAGTTCGTGCATTTTGGCAAATGTTGGGGTAAAGTGCGGTAAGAATTTGGTGAATTTTAGGTGGATTATGGTAAAAGGTATCGGTTTTTCTCTTTTAGCCTCAATGTTGTTTGGCTATATTTATTATTTTTCCACATTATTATTGCCATTAAGTGGCGAAGATATTTTTGGCTATCGTGTTGTTTTTACTGCACCTTTTGTGATTGCTGCGGTATTTATTTTCCGCCAAAAATATATGCTGATCGCTCACCTAAAACGCATCAAATCGCAGCCTTGGTTACTGCTGGTTTTTCTATTTAACGGCAGCATTATGGGCTTCCAAATGTGGCTTTTTTTATGGGCGCCAAACAACGGCGGCGCATTGAGCGTTTCCCTTGGTTATTTGCTGCTACCCCTCGTTTTAGTGGCAGCAGGGCGGATTTTTTTCAAAGAAAGCATTTCCCCACTGAAATTTCTTGCCATCATCATCGCCGCCATTGGCATCGCCTTTAACATTAGCACAAAGGGCGGGCTTTCTTGGGAAAGCATTGCTGTTTGCACCTACGCCGTTTATTTTATGGTTCGCAAATGGTTCGGCTTTAACGACATCACCAGTTTTGCCATTGAAATGGTATTGACCTTGCCCGTGTGTATCTATTTCGCCGCGCAAGTAAACATTGCAGAAGTGCGGTTGGTTAATCCGAATATTTTATCGTTATTATTTCTGCTCGGCTTACTCAGCGGCATAGCCTTTAATGCTTACATCGTTGCCAGCAGCCTATTGCCTATCAACGTGCTAGGATTACTCGGCTACGCTGAACCCATAATGATGCTCGCTGTTTCGCTATTCATCGGAGAAAATATTGACGCCGAAAATTACCCGCTCTTTTTATCTTTAATGGTTGGTATGGGGTTAATTATCGTTGATGGGTTGTTGGCGATGAGAAGAAAACAAAGAATAGATTAATTGAAATAGGTGCGTAAATCGATTACGCACCATATTTTATTATTGTTTTAAGCTAAAAAACGTCCTATCACCTGCCCGCCAACTAAAATCCACGCCATTAGCATTGAAGTAAAGAACACGCCAAGATAAATGTATCCTGTTTTGAGATAGCACCAATGGTTGATAACAATGAATACAATAAATTGTGGAATAATCACGGCGAGCATCATCATCCAGCGTCCACCAAACTGCGGTAAACCAATCACGTCAAATCCCGGCCCAATTTGCATAAAATCAGGAATGAAGTGGAATAACCATAAAATAAATAAACCGCTGACGGCAAAAATAACGGTTTTTATCGACCAACGCATTAATGTGGCAGAAAATGTTTTCTGTAATGGTTGCTTCATTTGCACACCAATGATTAATCCATTGAAAGCAAAGAAAAAGAGCAAAATCGGTAACCAATAAACGATAAATAGTTCCGCTCTTTCAAGGGTGAGTGGTTTTAAAAGCGGCCATAGGAAACGTAATTCTACGCCTAACCAAGCGTGTACAAGGCAAGTTAAAATATAAAGATAACCTACGGCAATGGTGCTTAACAATAACGCGCGTAGCACCAATGATTTCAAACTGATACTTGCGTGATTAAGAACACCAAATTCTTGTAATGAAACGGTTGGATTGGCTTTTTTCCATAATACAAAAAAGAGCAAATTTATTACCGCACTGACTAAAAGCCAACTAATAATACCATTTCCCATTTCAAGGGGCATAAACTCAAGTTTTGCGGCAATAGGTTCATTGGCGCCGCCCCATTGAGTAAAAATAGGATAAAGTAACATTGTGAGTACAATATTAATTCCAGCAAAGATCCACCATTTTCTAGTAGATAGCGCAGTTTTCTCAGAAATTTGCTGAGTGATCGCAGAAAAATATGGACGTTTTAATAATCCATTTATTAAAAATAGCGCAGAAAGAATGGCACTAAATAATGCGATCAAGCCTGAAAACTCTTTATACCAATAGGTTTGATCATTAGGATCAAGCCAATCTTGATCTTTTACCCCATTTTGTAAGGCTTGATTAAACCACAGGATCGCTTCTTTATTACTCTGTTCAGCAATCATTACACCAAGATGCGTGCCATCAACTAATGCTGCACGTCTTGCCGTTCCGTTATCAAAGGAACCATAAGTCTGATTCCATTGTAAGGTCGCATTTTCAGGCAAAGAAAAGGCTTTTAAACGAGCGGGGTGATTGACAAGATCTTTGACGGGAAACGTTTTCTCACGGTAACCGCCAATTTCCTCATATAAACCTTGTGTAAGCAAATAATTATGTAACGCTGGATCACCACCATTACTACTTAATCCGTTTACGGCTTTATGATCAGGATTTAATTTTGCCACACGAATCGCATTTAATGCGCCTGTAGAATGTCCAAAAATACCAAGTCGATCTTTATCAACAAAGGGTAAGGTTTTTAAATATTGGTAACCATTGTTTGCACCGCTAATGGTTTTATTGGAAGCGGGTAATTTGGTGGAATAACCGTGTCCAAAATGATCGATGGCGAGTACAACAAATCCACGTTTGGCTAACTCTAACGCCCCGAAGGTATTGGTGGCTTCCTTATCACTCTGATAACCGTGTAAGGCTAATAATGCCGGTTTTGGTGTTTGAGCAGTAGCAGATATGGGACGGTACAGTTTTGCGACCATCGGTTGTTTTTCTTCTGTGGGAATCGTGATTGTTTGTACATCAATACGCCCAAAATCACGCTCAATTTGAAAGCCCACATAAGAAGCCAATACGGTAATGACAAGAAATATCAAAGCAATGATATAGCTGGTTTTGGAGTTCATTATTTATTCCTCTATGGTTTAATGATTCTACGTTGTGCTAATAGCCAATGAATAATCTCAGGGCTATTAAAAACAGCATCCCAAGTGTTATGTGGATTTGCATTAACAATGCCGTTATCGCCGGCTTGCTGCATCGTAAATTCGGTATATTTCACATTTGTCGCATTGAGTTTGTCGTGCAAAATATGGTAGTTAATTCTTGAACCATTCACAGGGGAAACCTTGTCTTCTTTGCTATGAAAAAACCAAATATTTTCATTTTTAAGCATAGATAGATTGGTCTCGCTTGCATTACCATCTATCCATTCTAATGTGTTCGCTTCCCGTCCACTCATTAATAAAGCTCCGGCAAAAAAGTGCGGTCGTTTTTGCAAAAGTTTTAATGCGCCTTCTGCGCCACGCGATAACCCAATTAAATAAATTCGTGAGGGATCAATTTGTGGTTCATTTTTTACGGTGTGATCGATCATTTTAAGAACTAGATCAAGACGATTATTGGTTTGCCAATGAATACCATCTTGTGGTGCAAAAGGATCAAATACCGTTTGATATTGTGGTGCAAGTACAAATCCTGCTTCATAAGCTAAGGTTGCAATCGCCCCTTTGCTAGACAATAAATGCGCAAGATTGTCTTTCCCAACTTGCCCTGAACCGTGTAAGAATAGGGTGAGTGGATAAGTTTGATTGGCGTTAAGTTGTGGGCGATAAAAGCGATAAGCTAATTGGTTTTCAGCAGGATTTCCTTTTACCGTTTTGGCAACAAATTCATCTAGATAAAGGGTATGAATCGTTGTTTGCGTGGATGATTGTTTAATACTTGTTTTATCTAAGGTTTTGCCATTCGTTAATTTAAGCAAGCCCGTTTGTTCAACCTGATAAATTAATCGATCATTGTAATACTCAGGCACTTTTGCACGTTGAATTTTTTCTACTAAAACAATCTCGCCGTTTTTATCTTTTGCCTTAAATGTCATTGGTTGTGTATTTTCTTCACGCAAATTATAAGGAATGGCGTTTTTATCTTGCGTATCTAACTCAATGATGACAAATTTCCCAGCGTTTGCTTGATGAGATTTTTGCGCTTGATTATTCACATAGGCTTTTAAAACAGTTCGAGAAATCGGTGCTTGTTGCTCTAATTGAGTTTGCACTTGATACAGCTGGCGTAAGTTTGATCCCGATAAAATATTGTCTTCATACTCTAAAGCAATACCACTAATTTTTTGTCCTTGCTCGGTAATTTCGCCAATCAACGTCATCTTTATGGGGCTATTTGGTGCTTGGGGCTGATCATTGGCATTAGCGATATTTAGCAAGCATAAAAAACTACAAAATAAAAGACCGCACTTTTTCATATTTCCTCCATTAGAAAAATTCCGTGTATTGAAAACAACACACGGAATTTATTTAAGGTTAAAGTTGTTTATTTTGTCGGTTTACATAAAGTAAGATTCCGCCAAGCACACCTAAAGGTAAAATTAAGTCAAATAACGAACCGTCATTGCCCCAAATTAAGTTAGCGACAATCACCATAGAACCACCAATTGCCCAAGCGATCGTGGTTGGAACAGACCAAACAATCATTTGTTTTTTCACATCGCTAATGCCCATCATACGGTTTACTACCCAGAATAAACTGTCATTGAAATAACCGAAGAAAAGTGATCCCATTGTGGCAGCTTGAGCAGCGAGTAACATATTCACGCCAGGGATTTGCGCTAAAATAGGGGCGGAAATGGAGGCTGCCGTAATCATTGCTACCGTGCCAGAACCTTGAATAAAGCGAACAAGAGTGGAAACGATAAATGGAATTAAAATTGGTGAAATGGGTAAAGATGCCACTTGTTTAGCAAGTTCTGCCCCCGCACCACTCTCACGCAATACCGCACCTAATGCACCACCTGCACCAGTTACTAATAAAATAATCCCTGCAGTTTTCACCCCTTCTTCTAAATGAAGTGCGGTAGTATTTCTGTCCACTTTTGGCAATAACGCATAAACAGAAATCAGTACACTAATAGCTAAAGCAATGATGGGGTGGCCAAGGAAAATAAAGGCTTGATAAACCACATTGTGTGATAAATCAGGATTCCCTTTCGCGATTAAATCTAAAATTGCTTTGATAAAAATTAACACGATTGGCAATAAAATTGGCAGCAAAGAAAGCCCTAAACTTGGTAGATTTTTCTTTTCGCGACTTTCAATGTAATCATCATATTTTTGTTTCAATTCTTCTTGAGTGAAGACTTGTTGATTAAAGTCAGGGTATTTTTTATCGAGCCATTTTGCATAGAGAACAATACCAATCACAGGAAAGGCTGCCATCGACATTCCTACTAATAACATCGCACCAATATCTACATTAAATAATCCCGCAACCCCTAATGGCCCTGGTGTTGGCGGCACGGTATGGTGTGTAACGACTAAACCACCCGCAAGTGCAACGCCAAGTGTTAATAGCGAGCGTTTACCATTTTTTGCAAGTGCTTTGGCAACGGGATACAAAATCACAAAGGCGGAATCCACAAAAATCGGGATACTGACGATATAGCCCGTAATGGCTAATGCCCATTCTTCCTTTTTCTTGCCGAGCATTTTAATAAAACTGTACGCCATTTTTTCGGCAGCGCCTGACACTTCAAGGATACTTCCCATCATAACGCCTAGACCGATAACAATCCCGATTCCCCCTAAGGTGCCACCAAAGCCTTTAGAGATCGCACCTAAGGTTTCTTGCGCGCTCATTCCACCAATCAACCCTGCAATGGAGGAAGCAATGAGCATTGCAATAAATGCGTGAACACGCGTCTTTAAAACTAAATAAACCAGTACAAAAACAGCAATGATTAAGCCAATAATTGGCGTAGGTAAACCAAACATATTGCCCCCTTACATATCATATTGAATAAATTGTTGAATCACG